>NZ_JAXEXL010000014.1:0-120076 GCF_034113385.1 Atopobium sp.
TTCTCGCCAGCAGCACGAAGAGCGTCAAGAGCGTCATCCTCAGGCTCAAGGTTAGCGATAATCGTATCAATAACATTAACGCCAGCAGCCTCAGCGCGCTCCTTCCAGCTATCCATCCACTCGCCCGTACCCCAGTCATACGAACCAAACAGTACCACGGGCTTATCGCCAAACTCGCCAACGCACTCGTCCCAAAGCTCCTCAAAGTCAGGGTCAAGCTCCTCGTCACCCATTGCGGGGCAGCCAAAAGCAAATGCGTCGTAGTCAGCTACCTTTGCTCCAGAGAAATCACTGTAATCAATTACATCAGTGTCGGCACCCTGAGCCAAAGCCTGAGCCATGGCCTCGGTATTGCCGGTCTGGCTCCAAAAAACAACTGCTACCTTACTCATAACTTCCTCCTTCTTTATGTAGTCGGCTTTCCTTTTTGCCGTCTAACAACTACATGACCTTCCTGCTTAGTTCTAGGTATCCAGTGCAGGTTAACTGGCGAGAAGTTCTACAAGACTGCTGCCCGATCTAAAGCGTCTGAGGCAAGCACCTTCCGATTGCGCAAGCCGCTCAAAGCGTTGACGCGCAAGCTCGGCATTTCCATAGGCACACCAGGCGCCTCTACAGGTATGTGGCTGCTTGTGAATAAACCCAAGCACGTCCTCAAGTGGATAGCCAAACACCACACCCATTTCATGCGGAAACTCAACGGAAGGCGTCACGGCAGATGCACCGTTTACTACATCCTCGGAAACATACGTTTTAAGAGTTTTTGCTTGATAATAACGAGCTAACCGCAGCCTAAAGGCGCGCATAAGCTGCCTAGATGAAGTAGTGGGATACCCAGCGTTATCCAAAAATGCACAGATGTCAGAATCCTGAAGAAGCTCATCTATGAGTTCTGGGCGGTATGCCACAAGAGCCATGCGACCATGACAGGTGCCCACTGTCATAAGGCTTACACCATGTGCAGAGATTTCTTTGGTAAACAGCCGAAAAAGCTCGCACGTTTTTGCACGCAGACGAGAGCCTTGCCAAGCACAACAGGCAGCTTCAGGCCTAAAGTTAAACAAGGCAGCAGGCTTTACTCCTGCAATAACACCAGAAGCACAGCAAACAAAGGTAGCAATAAAAGCATGACAGAGCAGAGGTTCGTAAGGCGTAAGTGAAGATACATATTCTGAATCGCCACGGACATTCAAAATACTGGTACCGCTCAAGCAAACCTCCAACCCAAGATGCCGCATAAACTAGCAAGAACTGCGAATGAATACAAAAAGAGCGCCGGTGGTGAAGGAAGGAGGAACACCACCGGCGCTAAAGTGGTCGAACTCAAGACGTTTAGGAGAGGAGTTAATCTTGATTCGACAGGGGTAAACGAATGAACTCACATTAACGCAGGTTATAAAATGCCTTACTACCACCAAACTCTGCAGAAGACTCAAGGGCATCTTCAATGCGGAGAAGTTGGTTGTACTTAGCTACACGATCAGAGCGACAAGGTGCACCAGTCTTGATTTGACCTGCATTAACAGCAACCGCCAAATCTGCAATGGTAGTATCCTCAGTCTCGCCCGAACGATGAGATACAACTGCGGTATACCCAGCGCGCTTAGCAGTCTCTATAGCATCAAGAGTCTCGGTAAGCGTGCCAATTTGGTTGACCTTAATCAGAATGGAGTTTGCAGCTCCAACCTCAATGCCCTTCTCGAGACGCTGAGTGTTGGTTACAAACAAGTCATCGCCAACAAGCTGCACACGCTTGCCCAAACGCTGGGTAAGCTCAATCCAGCCATTCCAGTCTTCTTCTGCTAGGCCATCTTCAATGGAGATGATGGGATATTGAGCAACAAGCTCCTCCCAGTAATCCACCAACTGAGAACTGGTAAGCTCGCGACCCTCACCCTTGAGCACGTATACGCCGCGCTCTTTGTCATACACCTCGCTGGTAGCAGGATCCATGGCAAACATGAACTCCTTACCAGGGGTAAAGCCAGCGCGCGTAACAGCCTTCATGAGGTACTCAAAAGGCTCGGCATTATTGGCTAAGTTGGGAGCAAAGCCACCCTCATCACCAACACCAGTAGAAAGACCAGATTCCTTAAGCACATCCTTAAGGGTGTGATAGACCTCGGCACACCAACGAAGTGCTTCGCGGAAGTTTGGAGCGCCAACGGGCATAATCATAAACTCTTGGAAGTCCACGTTATTATCTGCATGAACGCCACCATTAAGTACGTTCATCATAGGGATGGGCAACGTGTGACCATTTGCGCCGCCTAAGTAAGCATACAAGGGCAAGCCAGCAGACTGAGCTGCAGCGCGAGCAACTGCCAAGGAACAGCCAAGAATTGCATTAGCACCAAAGTTAGCTTTGTTGCTTGTGCCGTCTGCAGCAATAAGTGCTGCGTCTACAGCGCGCTGATCACTTGCATCCATGCCCACGATAGCACTGCGCAGTTCAGTATTGACATGAGCAACCGCGCTCAGTACTCCCTTACCAAGGTAACGGCTCTTATCGCCATCGCGAAGCTCTACTGCCTCAAATTCGCCTGTAGATGCACCAGATGGAACCATTGCCCTACCAAAAGCGCCATCCTCCAAAAGGACTTCTACCTCAACAGTAGGGTTGCCACGAGAATCAAGTACTTCACGTGCAAGAACATCAATGATTTCACTCATGTTATATCGCCTCTTTAATCGGTGACTCGCAATCTACCTGCACTTTGCTGGAGCTCACGTTAAAGTGTCACCGTTAGTTAACTTTTTATAATCCGTATAGTACACCATGACTAACTTTTGTACAGTACAATTTTAAAAAATGTGAAAAACTCTCTATATCACGCTGAGCGCCAGAGCCTCTATCCACGTATTTCTTGAAAACTTATGATTCAGAAGGATACACAACTACTAAAAGCATCTTAAAATTGCTAACGGCACGCACAGCATGCGGATGACCCAAAGGCATCACAATGGACTGTCCTTCTGTAAGGGAATGCTCGGCATCATCAATGGTAATAACGCCTTGTCCATCCAATACTGTTACAAAGGCATCACCACCAGCCTTATGAGAAGCAATTTCCTCCCCTGCACCAAACGAGAAAAGCGTGATGCTTACCTGATTATTTTGAGCAAGCGTCTTGCTTACTATCTGGCCGTCTGCATACACAACTTGATCTTTAAGAACCACTGGCTGCGCAATGGAAATGTTCTTTATAGGGCCTTCTGGCTGGCCACCTACAACCGTCGTAGCATTGCTTGTATCTTGCATGACAATTCCTTCCATAATCTTGTACTCGTTGTACCTCGTGCGATTTTAAAATACCCCTACTTTGGTAGGATATACAGAGACTTTGTGAGGAAGCCCAAACGTTGCGTGTACGCAATGTTTGAAGGGATTGCTGTCCGTAGAGTAAACCATGTTACAAAGCATTCCCCATCAGCACTAAGGAGCAGCTATGGATAAGATTATTTCGCTCACATCATCCGTGTACGACCTCTGCAAAAACTACCCCGAAGTTAAAGATCTTATGGCAAGCATTGGTTTTGACGAGATTACTAAACCTGGACGCTTGCAGTCTATGGGTCGCTTTATGACCATCCCCCGCGGCTGCGAATACAAGCACCTTGAGCTTTCTGACGTAGTAGATGCGTTTGTGGCGGCCGGCTTTACCGTACTTGGTGAAGATGACACCCCGTATGCTACTGCTACAAGCACCTCTTCTAAGGCAGCTCCTCAAGCCGCCAGCTCACCCGCATCCAAGCAAGCTGCGAAGCCCGCTTCTGCCGCACAGCGCAAGGCTCAACTCAGCTCATACCTCGAGCGTCTCGATAAGGGCGAGGCGCTTGAACGTGTACAGAAAGACTTTGCGGCAGCTTTTGCTGGAGTAACAGGCTCTGAAATTGCCGAGGCAGAGCAAGAACTCATTGCCGCTGGCACTCCCGTTGAACGCGTGCAGCAGCTCTGCAATGTACATGCCGCCTTGTTTGAAGGAGCAGTAACCTGCGCACCTCTCTCTGGTTCTCCCGAAGAAAAGCCTGGTCATCCTGTGCATACCATGCGTGCAGAAAATAAAAAGATTATTGAGCGCATTGTCCAAGTTCGCGCAGATATTGAGCGTGTACATGCCATGAGTGAAGATGTACGTGATCCTCAACTTGCCAAAAAAATCGTCGATGATATTGAGTTTCTTGCCCCCGTATCCATTCATTACAAACGCAAGGAAGAGCTCCTCTTTCCCCATCTAGAAAAGAATGACATTTCTGGCCCTTCTAAGGTGATGTGGGCAAAGGATGATGAAGTGCGTGAAGCTCTTGCCGCTGCACGTCACAGTTCTGAACGCGCACTCCTTGTTCCTGCCAAGCTCTTTATTGAACGCGTAGTTACCCCCCTAACCGAAGCCGTAGATGGTATGGAATCCATGGTAAGCAAAGAGGAAAACGTACTAATTCCTCTGTCTTTGGAAACACTTACCGCGCGCGACTGGACTCAAATTGCAAGCGAAGAAGAGGAATATGGTTGGGCGTTTATCCCTCAGCCGCCAACGTGGCGTGCCAGCGCAATGGATCTTGCCGATGCTGCCGTACGTGAAATGGAAAAGAAGCACGCAGCAGCTGCAAGCTCTGAAACAAAACCCACCACGACTGTTGAGAAAATCAAGCTTTCCACTGGTGAGTTTACTGCTGCACAACTCGACGCAGTTCTTAACACCATCCCACTTGACATTACCTTTGTGGATGCAGACGATAAGACCCGCTACTTTAGCCACGGAGATACGCGTGCCTTTCCTCGTCCCATGAGTTGTTTGGGCCGTGACGTATATGACTGCCACCCACCGCGCAGCCAAGCAATGGTACATCAGGTATTTGATGACTTTAAGAGCGGTGCGCGTGATTCATACGAGTTTTGGATTCATCTACATGGCAAGTTTTTGTATATTCGCTATTTTGCTGTACGCGACCAAGATGGTACCTATCTAGGAGCTCTTGAAACCACACAAGACATTGCGCCCATCCAAGCAATTGAGGGCGATAATCGCCGTGGTGCAGATGAACGCCGTGAAGCCACCCAGCAAAAGCAGGATTAGAAAGAGGAATAAGCAATCAAGCACGCATATAAGAGCCTGCCGCACTCAGGCCTTAGCTACCTGAGCTGACTTTGTGCCCACTGCATAATGCGTGCGCAAGCACCTGATACATCAAGCACGCCGTGGGCAAACCCCTTACGTACAAGCTCGCTTGGTAGATATTCATCGTACTTATCAAACACAGGAACCTCTGAATCAAAGAGCAATTCCTCAGGATTACAGTTTGTGGACGCAACTTCTGCAAGAGCAGCAATAAACGCTTCTGGAGTTGCGTCCATCCTAAACTGGATATAGTACGGACGGCACACATCTATGCCCTTAACACCCAAATGAGCAGGGAGTTTACGTTTTATAATGCGCTCTAATGCCAAGAATGCATAACTTCCCAGCCAAGGAAATAGCGCCCAAGTATCCCCACCCACATTGATTAAGGGTTTATCGGTAAGGCGAGCCATGCGCGCCACATTGCGTGCCTGCACAAGACGGGCCTGCGCTTGTGGACGCACATAGGCATACTCTATTTGCTCTACCAATACTTGTTTCATACGCTCCAAAATACGCGTATTAATATCTCCGGCAACATTGCCAAAGTAAGCAGGTACCTTACCTTTAACCATGGTTACGTAGACAAGTCTACGCTTATGGTTGAGCTCTTCTACCAACCAAACCTGTCCAGCAATGGCAAGTTTTTCTCCTACGGGAGGCGGCTGTACTACCGTACCCAATTCTTGACTCTCACTGCGAACGGTATATTCTTCGTTTTCTACAAATACGCCGTAAAACCTAAACGTATTAACAATACGCTCCCCCGCTAAACCAAGAAGTAAGGTGCCCTCTTCTGTTTGCTGGATATGCTCTGTTTGCAACAGATGACGTAGCAACAGCTTATAATCATCTGTGCTCACGTTTTTAAAGGGAGAAAGCGTAAGTACAAGACGGGCCAATTGAGCTGGCGATACATCCCCAGAAGACGCCAATACTGCCATGGTTTGATGATAGAGCAAGCTGTAGGGTAAACGCCCTTCTCGTACAGGCTCCACCCAATGCTCTTCTGTATATAACTGCACTAACGCGATGCCCTGTAGCAATTTCCAAGGTATTGTTTCAGGCAGCAAGCTACGCGGTTCTGGCTGATCTTCTCGCATGACAAACCACATCTCTGGTGGCAAACCACGCCTGCCCGTACGGCCCATACGCTGCAAAAAGCTGGAAACCGTAAAGGGCGCATCTATTTGAAATGCCCGCTCCAAGCGACCAATATCAATACCAAGCTCCAACGTAGCTGTAGTACAGGTGGTAAGCGCTTCTTCATCATCACGCATACGATTTTCTGCACTCTCGCGAAAGCTAGAAGATAAATTGCCATGATGGATTAAAAACCTATCTGGCTCGTGGTTATACTCGCAATACGAACGCAAGGTACTCGTAACGGCCTCACACTCTTCCCGAGAATTAGAAAAGACAAGACACTTTTTGCCACGAGTATGCTCGTAAATATAACCAAGGCCAGGATCGGCAAGCGCTGGCGCACCATTTGTTTTTTCTGATGATAGTTCTGCTTGCGAACTACTATCTTGATGCTGACCTGCCTCTTTGTGCAACTCTGTTGCCTGAGGACCAGAAGTATAAAAATGCTCCATAGAAAGATGCCAGGTTTGGCGAGGTCCAACCACACGGGGGATAACGGTTGTACGCCCTGTACCTGCCGCAAGAACAGCAGCCATAGACTGAGGATCACCAATGGTGGCAGACAGTCCAATTCTTCGTGGATTAACATCTGCCAAGCGAGAAAGGCGCTCAATCAAGCAAAGTGTTTGCATGCCACGATCCCCGCGCAGCAGTGAATGAATTTCATCTATAACTACATACCGCAAATCATAAAAAAGTGCTGGAATTGCTGCATGCCGCCGCAAAAGTAGTGCCTCAAGAGACTCTGGTGTAATTTGCAAAACACCACTAGGATGATTAAGCAGCTTTGCTTTATGAGAAGCAGAAACATCCCCATGCCAATGCCAAACTGGAATATCTGCCTGAGCACACAAATCTTCAAGTCTATAGAATTGGTCATTTATAAGCGCCTTAAGCGGGCTAATATACAAAGCACCCACTGAAGTGGGGGGATTCTCCCACAACTCAGTAAGGATTGGGAAAAATGCTGCCTCAGTTTTACCAGAAGCGGTAGAAGAGGTAAGTAATACGTTGCTCGTAGTATTGAAAATGGCATCTGCAGCAGCAAGTTGAATCGCCCGCAAGGATTCCCACTCATGCTCGTAGATAAAGTCACGCACAAAAGGAGCGTATTGCTCAAACACATCTGACATACGCAACTCCTTACGAACAAAATAGTACACTTGTTCGTAGTATACTACTCGTACACTTTAAGTGCCTCAGCTAGACTGACCTTGTGGATATTCCACATATGAATACAAGCTGCCACTACATACGTTGCAATGCCAATTGCCAATACTTGAGCAAGCAGTTCTGGGCGATAATTGAGCGGGAAATTACCCGCATAATCAGCCATCATTTGACGCATAAGCTCATTCACAAGTGCAATGATTACTGGAATGGACAGCACTTCAGATACAAGAACCGCAAGCGTTATAGGATGCAAATATAACGAGCGAATTTCCTTCTCGGTATATCCAAAGACCTTCATATAGGAGATAGAGCGTGCAGACTGCTCGATACTTGTTTTAGTAAGCAAGAAAATAAGCAATACAGAAACGGGGATAGCAACCCACATAAGCATAGAAAGCACGCCACCCATAGAAAGGCTCATTTGCTCGCCTGCAGAAGCCATTTGGTCAGGCGTTGTTTGCGCTACAAGGTAGGTTTCATCCAACAGCAGTGGTTTGTTAGAAGCATATCCATTAAAGTAATTAGCTGGCTTACCAAAGATTTCACACCATGTGGCGCGGCTCATATACACATTCATATCTGTCTGACTACCTGCAATAACATCAGGCGCAATCACATAGGTATCTGAGGTATATCGATCCGTAAAGGTATACTGCTCCCCTCGTACAAGGCCACATTTTTGTGCTAATCCGCGACCAATAACAATCTTGCCGCCCGACACATCATACTTCCAGTAATTAGAGTTAAGATCAATTCCGTATACACTCACTTCCTCGCCTTTGCCAGAAATTGCACGTGGTATTTCAAGCGTTGTCACAGCAAACTTCTCGGACTTCTCGATAGTCTTAGCTGCATTGGAATACATGTTTGTAGGATGGCCAGCCGCAGTATATGGATCAGACTCTAACGCGGATGCTCGCATGAGCAAATTGTAGTATCGAGCTGCGCTTAACTCATCTTCTGGGTGCTCATATTTATGCAACATACTAAGCGCGGAGGCGGCATCTGCCTGAGCAGGCGTAACATCAATCTCCAACGGCGCCTTAAGCGTATATATATGCTGCGCAGGTACCATCTTGGTCATCTGTGCAGCATACTCTTCCACCAAAGGCACTATACACAGACACATAAGCAGCAAGATATTGGAAAACACAATTCCCAAAAACAAAATAAGAAACTGCGGCGCATTTCTTGCTAAAACACGCGCACGAAAACGGCGCAAAAACTTCCAACGGTCCGGAAATACCAGCTTGCTCCTGCGCGTATGGTGGCGCGTTTCTTGGCGCAAAAACTCCAATGGCGTTGCCTTCAGGCTGGCAGCAATACCAATAAAATTAACGCTCATCAGTAAAAGCACTGGTATAACAGACATAAAGACAAAAATCTCTATCGAGAAAATCGGCGTAAAGGACACGATGTCATATGACCGATAGTAGTTTGATGCCATAAACTCAGCAAAACCGCTGTAGCAAATACCATTGCCCACCGCTGCTGCCAGCAGCCCCGTAAGCGTTGGCAAGACCATGTAGTGCGCAATAAGCTCACGCTTGCGATAGCCTGAAGCAAGAAGGGTGCCAATAGCAGCACTTTCAGATAGAATAGTAGCCTTGGTAAGCACCACAAAGACAAATGAAACTACCACCAACAAGATTGCACCTGCAACTATCCAACCTTTTTTGTCTCCTACAAGGTCCTTATCGGCATAGCTATAGGCATTGTTGTCTTCTTTATCTATTACCTCTATCAAAGACACCTGATTGTTGGTAAGCAATTGAGCCACATCACGTTCATACGTCACGCGATCACTCAAGCTCATGGTCTTGTCATCCAACACGACTGAGTATCTATATACAGACATCTTTGCTAACTGATTATATGCCTCATTGGTAACCTGGGCTAAGGTAAAGGTCACTCCATCAAAGAGCAAATCTGTATTTTTCTTTTCTAATACTTGATAATCAGGCAGGCTCACAAAACCCGTAATCGTAAACGTATGCCCATCCAAAGAAACCTTATCCCCAATCTGCAAATTGTTGTTATTGCAGTAGGTACGCGAAAGAGCAATCTCTGTGTCTTGTTGTGGGGCCCTACCCTCTACATAGCTAACCTTATTAAAGTCGGTACGCTTTTTGAACAGGCGCGCCGTAGTTTGTTTGTGTGCTCCCGGAGCCGTAAATTGAACATCAGTGTAGAAGTTCTCATACACCTTACAGTTAGACCCCTGATTTTGAATCTTTGTAATGACGTCTTGAGGAATCTTAAACTGCGTAGTGATATAAAAGTCTTCAAGATTGCTTATGGCTCTATTTTGTGCAATGAGTTTTTGAATGGAACTTGCACCCGTCAGAAAGCTCGACACCATAGAAATGGTAATGGTGAGCAAGAAAAACAATCCTAAGTACTTACCTAAATTGTGAACAAAATCACGCGGAAGTCGTTTAATAAGCGGTGACATACCTACCTACCATTCCAAATCCTTAGCAGGTACCAGCTGTGTTTGTAGGTAATCCTCTACCAAATGGCCGTCATGCAAGCGCAAAACATGATGTGACATATGCCTAATAGCATCGTTATGAGTAACTATGACCATAGTGCAGCCATATTGACGATTTACCTGTTCCATAAGCTGCAGGATTTCCTTGGAGGTTGTATAGTCCAATGCCCCCGTAGGTTCGTCACACAGCAAAAGACGGGGATTTTTTACCAGCGCACGACCAATGGAACAGCGTTGTTGTTGGCCACCAGATACCTGGTTGGGAAACTTATTTCGATGTTCCCAAAGCCCCAAATTATGCAACAGCTCATCTATGGGTAAGGGAGCTTTGGAAACGTAGGCACCTACCTCGATATTCTCGCGAATGGTTAAGTCGGGTATGAGGTTATAAAACTGGAAGATGAATCCTAATTCTTTGCGACGATACTCCACCAGCTGTTTAGCAGACAGTTGGGTGATGTCTTGCTCACCCACCACAATAGAACCAGAGTCAGCCGATTCCAAACCGCCAAGCAAGTTAAGGAAGGTGGACTTACCCGAGCCAGATGGCCCAAATAAAACGCACATCTCACCCTGATGTATGGTGGTGGTAATACCAGTAAGAACACTTACCTTGGCATCTGCCTGACCGTAGCTCTTACATACATCAGATACGCAAATAAAATCTTTTTGACCTGTCTGTACTGTTTTTTGCACGTCCATGCTTTGCCCCTATACCGTTGCAAAAGTTACCTTAAGTAAACCTCTTGCTCTAGTATATTGCTAAAAGTTAGACTAATTTATCTTTTTTACAGTTTTGTAGGCAAAATGTTATGCAAAAACCCTAGATGGTGAACTCGGCAAATCCCGATGCCTCATCTGAAGTGCCACAAGAGCCGCCAGAATCAGAACTGCCAGAATCACCACTTGTTGTAGCTTCCAGAAAACCGTGCTGTCCAAAAGACCCATCTGCCAAAAGAGACTCTACCGTCACAGTTGGGTCTTGAAACATGATGTCTAGCAACTCGATGAAATCGCGAATAACTTCACGAGGCGTAATGTGTGTTTGTGCGCCTACACGGGATAGTTCTACCTCTAAAAATCTTGCTAACTGAGCCTCATTAAGACGGCGGTCATATTCAAATAATCCCGCATGAATATCCGCGAGTTTCTCGATAAGAACCAGAAGCTCCTCAGGCGTTAGTGCTGTTAAACGAATAACAGGAGCCAGCAGGTCAGACATTCCTTCACGGCCAAAGCGCCCTTGCGTCAAGCGTGAGCGCAGCGCTTCATACGAGTACAAACCACGACGCCTATCCTCTACTGTCTGAGGTGTTCCACCCATAATAATGCCAAGGTACTGAGCACGGCCCTGTAGAGCATCGTTATATATGGTTAAGAGCTTCTCATAATTGTATTGCCTCGAGACAGCATGAGGAATCTTATACAGATTAACCAGCTCATCTATGAGAATGAGCAGGCCTTCATAACCGGCGCCACGCAAGAAGCGTGCAAACAACTTGAGATAGTCATACCAATCATCATCCGTAATAATTGCTGTTACGCCAAGCTCGGCACGTGCTTCAGACTTGGTACGATACTCACCCCTAAACCAACGGATAACGTGCGCTTTAAGCTCATCATTGCCCTCCATATACGCACGAAAATATGACGATAAAAGCTTGGCAAAATCAAAACCATGTACCAGCTCTTGCAAATCAGCCAATGAGGCATATATTTCCTTTTGAACCTCATCTACAAAACGGGCGTCTTCAGGCAAGACTCCTGTAGCAATCACTTTGGACTGAGCCGTCGTAACCCAACGATCCAAAATAAGCGTAAGTGCACCACCTTCTGGGCGCGTTTTGGTAGATAAGTTTGAAATGAGCTCGCGGTAGGTAGCAAGCCCCTGACCACGCGTTCCCTGAAGACGACGCTCGGGCGAAAGATCTGCATCGGCAACTACAAAATTGTTTCCCATTGCATGATTACGCATGGTTTGCAGCAAAAAACTCTTGCCACTCCCGTAGCGACCAACAACAAACCTGCATGACGCACCGCCATCCGCCACCATAGACAAATCACGAAGCAGCGCAGCAATCTCATCCTTACGTCCAACCGTAATGTAGGGCAACCCCACGCGCGGCACTACGCCACCTTTAAGGGAATTGATAAGAACGCCGGCAATGCGCTTAGGCACACGAACTGAATTAGTTGGCACGTAAAAACTCCTCTACGTCTTTGCGATAGTCCTCTACCAAGCTTACCTGCTGCCCATCAAACTCTAAAACGGCATCATCCACCAGCTCATAGAGTAGCTCATTGATATGGTCAACCTCAACCGAGAGCATGCTACCCACATCTGCTTTTGGAAGAGGTTTGCCTTCTAAGACAGCTTGCAGCAGCCGCTTTTGGTAATTGCCGAGAAGCTCTGTGTTTGCTGCACTATTTTTTTTGGATTCTAAGGGCATACCTGCTTCATCTACCAATAAATCCATTTGCTGAGGCTCTTCTGAGGCTTGAGCTGCAAACGCGAGCTCAATCTTAGGTTCACGCTCAGACCCAAGCTCAGGTTCACACTCAGGCTCAAGCGCGCGTTCTTCCTCTACTAACAATACCTCACATATTTGAGCGGCATCGCTACGAATAGCAGCTAAAGAGTCTAGATTAATGCTTACTTGAGCAGCCTCAATACGGTTTTTCTCTTCCACTACCTGCTGAACTGCCTCAGTAACATACGAGCGTTGATACTTTGGAATCTCGCGCGGCTTAAGCGCTGTTACCTCTTGTAAGGTCTGACGCAAGGCTACATCTATTTCATGCAAGAGATTACCAAGCTCAGCGCTTTTCTTCTGGGCCTTGCAGGGCTTGGAAATAGTCCAGCGTCCATCATGACAGCTATATACCACATGCCAAGGAGTTGCTCGCACTTGATCTGCATGTGTCTGTGGTGTATAAAAAACAGCGCCAGAAAACATAGTGTAGGGTTCACGCACAGCCGGCCCAAACAGACCGTCGATATACCCCGTTTTCCTGCGCGTTTTACAGTGATCAACCATCTTGATAAACACACGTGCACACGCTTGTTGTACCAATGTGGGATACAGGGCATAGAGTTTTGATTTTTCTAAATGATATGAACTCACATTACACAATAGCTCAAACAACTGCGCCTCATTAATCTGTGAGGCCTGTGAGGGAGCAAGCTGCGCCTGTACAAGCTTTTGTTCCAGCTCTCGTAACTCGTATACTGCGTTGAAGTGCATAAAAGAAGCATGGGCATACTCTAAGGGCAAGTCATGCCATACGGCAAAATCCAACATCCAGGCCTGCAGATAGGCATCAAGAACCTTATTGGCTCCATCCTTGCAAAAGCTGTCGCGCAAAACGCCAAGCATAGCCATTGCTTGCTGAGCAGATGCCACGCCTACTTTACACAGCAGCTCATAGGCATACACAAACAAAAAAGAGAGTGGAGCATGAGTAATGGTATGGTTTCTCAATTTGGTACGCCAGCTAAAATATGCGCGCGCATCCAAGTTACTCATATCTTCATACGTGGGGTAATAGCAGGAAAAATGACTGATGTAGTCACAATCATCCTCAAAATCTGCCATAAAGGACGCCTGTTCATAAAACAGTTGAGAGCCCCCATAATGATAGCTATGCCATCCAGCTCGTTTGGCTAAACCACGCATCTCTAAAATACGCTGAGGTGTTGGCTGCGGTTTGTCCCGCTCCTTATCCTGTAACAACTGCCTGCCCGTACGTATAAGGGGCTTATCGCAATACTCCTTCTTGCTAAACGCACTAACCTCTCCAGCAGCAATTTTGGCCAAGATTTCTCGCGCAATACTCACCGCTCGAGACATACACTCCTCGTCGGATTTAAGATAGCCATGCGAATATGTTGTCTTATTTTCGTACATATGTTCGTATAGTATAGTCCATCTCTACCCACAAAAAAGACCTGACGCAAACAACTCAAAACACGGTCTTTACCTATACAAAAACCTCGCATCATAACAGCAATGTCATGATGCGAGGAATATTCAGTTTGACCAGGTGCTTGCACACACCCTCGTAGTTAGAACGGGACTAACTAGAGGTTGTAAGGTTACGCAAGCTTGTCCAAGATTTTCTCGTCAGCCTTATCCCATTTTGGCATAGGGCGGAACAGCTGGAATAGCATGCCACCCAAAGCGATAAGGGCAATGACGGTCCAAAGGCCAAAATGACCAAAGGTAAACCAATCATACAGCTGGTAAATAATCATACCAACTACCCAACCAAAGCCGCACTCGTAGCCAATGGCAAACCAGAACCACTTGGGGTCATCCATTTGCTTACGGATGGTACCCATAGCAGCAAAGCAAGGAGCGTTAAGCATATTGAAGGCAACAAATGCCAGCATAGCGCCCAGATGCAGCGTGCCACCAAAGGTAAACATATTGGCAAAGCCATTCCACATGGATACGGAGTTCTCGCCCGCATCGCCCAAACCATACAGAGCACCAAAGGTAGAAACCAAGTTCTCCTTAGCGATAAGTGCAGAGATGGATGCAGAGGCAGCCTGCCAAGAATTGTTGCCCAAAGGAATGAAAATAGTACCAACCCAGCTACCAACAGCAGCCAGCAAGGAGTGATCCATGTACTCCTTAGGAGCGCCCTCCATGCTCTCAAGGAAACCAAAGGCGCCGCTTCCGCCATCCCAATTGGCCCAACCAAAACGAGACAGAACCCAAATACCAACAGCAGCCAAGAAGATGATGGTACCAGCCTTCTTGATGTAAGCGCTTACGCGCTCCCATACATGCAGCCACCAAGACTTAAGTGCTGGGAAGTGGTAATCAGGAAGCTCCATAACAAAAGGAGCAGGCTCGCCCGCAAAGGGCTTGGTCTTCTTGAGCATGATTGCAGACACAATAATGGACAAAAGACCTAAGAAGTAGAACATAGGAGCAATCCACCAGGCCTTAGAGCCGCCTAGCAAAACGCCCATAACCAAAGCGATGATTGGCTGCTTTGCACCACAAGGAATCATGGTAGTAAGCATGGCAGTCATGCGACGGTCATTCTCGTTCTCGATGGTCTTGGTTGCCAAAACACCAGGAACGCCACAACCGGAAGAAACCAACATAGGAATGAAGGACTTACCAGACAAACCAAAGCGACGGAATACACGGTCCATAACAAAAGCAACACGGCTCATGTAACCGCAATCCTCAAGGAAGCACAACAAAACAAACAGGACAAACATCTGAGGAATAAAGCCCAAAACAGCACCTACACCACCAACAATGCCGTCCTTAACCAAAGAGACAACCATAGGAGATGCACCAGCACCATTAAGCCAGGTTTCTACGGCAGCAGGAATAGAAGGAACATAGCCCTCAAAGTCCTCAGCAGCAGGCTCTTCTGCAGAAGCTGCAGCAGCCGTTACAAAATCATCTGCATCAATCTTTTCAATGGTTTGGAGCTGGACGCTCTTATCGGCAGGCATGCCTTCAGCATCAAGCTTAGTTACAGGCTCATCATTAGCGTCTACGAGGTTGCCATCCCCATCATGGATGGGCACATCCTTAGCAACAACGCCAGCTTCCTTAGCAGCAGCGGCAAACTTGTTAATTGCCTCGGTATCCTTTGCGGCAACAGCGTCTGCAACACCCTCGGTGTCAACACCAGCCTCTTCTGCAGCAGCAATAAAGCCATCTACCTTATCGCCATAGTGCTCAGCGTCCCAAGCATCCTTAGCCTCAGTGTAGGCATTGGAGCCGGCAGCAGAGACAAAGAAGCCCTCATCAAAAAGCTTATCGTTAACCCAGTCAGTTGCAGGAGTACCCACAGCCACCAAAGCAAACCAGTACATGAAAGACATGACTGCAATAAAGATGGGAATACCCAACAAACGAGAGGTAACAACCTTATCAATCTTTTGAGAGATAGTGAGCTTGGCAGGAGCCTTGGTCACACACTCTTTCATGATAGTGGTAATCCACTCATAGCGATCAGAGGTAATGATGGACTCAGAGTCATCATCACGTGCCTCTTCCACGCGAGCAATATGTGCTTCAATCTTGGCAAGACGCTCTTCAGAAAGGTTAAGCGGCTTAATTGCCTCTGCATCACGCTCAAACAACTTGATGGAATACCAACGCAAAGTTTGAGGCTCTACGTCAGCTTCAATTTCAGAAGCAATAGCCTCCAATGCAGACTCAACCTCAGGACTAAACAACTTGATGCCCTGGCTGACCTTGTTTTGCTTACCAACAGCAATTGCAGCGTTTACCAGCTCAGTAATGTTGGTGTTGCGCAGGGCAGACACCTCAAGAACGTCTACACCCAAACGCTCAGACAGCAGCGTGGTGTTAATAACATCACCGCGCTCCTTGAGCAAATCACACATGTTAAGGCCAATAACCACAGGGCGGCCAGCCTCAAGTATCTGAGTTGCTAAATACAGGTTACGCTCAATATTGGTTACATCAATAAGATTGATAACCGCGTCGGGCTTCTCGTTAATAACAAAGTCACGAGAAACTACTTCTTCCGGAGAGTAGGGACTCATTGAGTAGATACCAGGAAGGTCAGTAAACAGAACGTTTTTGTCCTTTTTCCAGGTGGCCTCTTTTTTCTCGACCGTAACGCCAGGCCAGTTGCCTACATAACCGTTGGAACCCGTTAGTTCATTAAACAGCGTAGTTTTACCGCAGTTAGGGTTACCAGCAAGTGCAATGTTAATCGTATCTGCCATGATTGCCTACCTACGCTTCTGTAACAATGTCGGTTACTTCAATTACCTGAGCTTCATCTTTGCGCAGGGTCAGCTCATAACCACGGACGGTTACCTCAATTGGGTCACCAAGCGGCGCAACTTTATGCACCAAAACCTTAGTTCCCTTGGTAAGTCCCATGTCCATGATGCGGCGCTTAACGGCGCCCGTGCCTGTAAGCTTGACAACAGTACAAGCTTCACCAACGTTAATGTCGCGAAGTGTTGGCATATTCCTTCCTTCCATCGCGTCACTTATACACACAAATTAAAAATTAGCTCACGTAAATATGAGAAGCCATTTTGCGATCAAGGCCAAAAGTAGACCCTTTAACACCCACCACTACATCGCCATTAATGCGCGACACGATTGTGACCTCGGCTCCCTCTACAAAGCCGAGTTCCGAAAGGTGCTGACGCATAGCTGCTGAGCCTTTCACCCGCGCAATATGCACGGCCTCTCCATCATCAATAAGTGATAAAGGCAACTGTGGTGTAGGAGAAGCAGACGTTTGTACGGTATCAGTGGAATTGTTACTCATATCTGCTCCAAACAGGTACTCTATAGCTAACCTACAGAGATGTTGATATTTTGTTAACTCAGTCTAACGACTGATGTTAACCCGATTAAACATTAATGGCAACCGTGGTTAACTATTTTTATGTGTGTTTTCACACACAATTTAAATTACTGTTCAAGTCTGTTTGTGCACACGTACTCGTGTTGCGCGCTCGCAATTACATACAGCAGCTAAAAAGCAACGCTTACGAACCGTCTACCTCCAATAATCGAAAAAATCCCTCCTCCATTGCTCATTTCTGTACGCAACTGATATATTTGCGCTACATCTACAGAACCAACCTGCAGAGAAGCTAGGTATACTATGAGTGCAACAGTCATTATGGAAGGCCAAAAGCCCAAATCTATTGCTGATTCTTTGGTGGTACTGCCCCGTATGGAGGGCGAGACTGGCTCGGCATATGCCTACCGTGTGCTGGAATATAACATCCTCATGCTACACATGGCTCCTGGTGCATGGATTCGTGAGCGTCTTATTGCCGATAAGCTCGCTGTATCACGCACGCCCGTCCATGAAGCAATTGGTTTGTTGCGTGATCGTCGTTTGGTTGATGTAGCACCTCAAAGCGCCACGCATGTTTCACTCATTGATATTGACACCTTACGCCAGGGCATCTTTTTGCGTTCTGTTGTTGAGCCCATAGTTGTTTCTCAATTGGTAGGTAATGTATCAGGCGAGCTCCTACAAAAGCTCGAAGCCAATATTCGTGTACAAAAGCAGCTGGTAGAGAGCTCTGCTGATGTCTATTTATACACACAAGTAACCAGTGAGTTTTGGGAGTTACTTTATGTAGCAGCCCACAAAGGTTATTTGTGGGAATTGCTCTATCAAGCAACAGTACCTCTTGAGCGCCTTCGTTACATTTTGCTCTTGAATAAACTGATAGAACCTAACACACAATACTGTCAGCAGCTCTATACGTATCTTCATTTGGGCATTAACGACACCATTGGTATTAATCAGGCCATTCAGGCAGAGATTAACAGTTCAGTCCAAAAGCTTGATACCGTAATGGAACAATTCCCTCAATACTTTAGTAATAACTAGTAGCATGTATTGGAGCCGTACTTGTCAAGTTTTGCCTGACAAGTACGATGTTTACATAGAGAAGTATCAAGCATACGTATCAGTATTTTCTATAGTTACTGATATTTGAGTACACTTCTTATGATGTTTTTCTTATCAACTTGCTTGGGATTAATCTGAGCTATGGCTCATTTTTATCGTTATGGGTCTATATACGATTCTTCTACTGTAAAAATATCTTCAATGGAAGCATTAAAAGCTTTGGCAATTTTCCAAGCAAGAACAAGTGATGGATTATATCGACCTCTCTCAAGATTTCCTATAGTCTCGCGCCGCACGCCGACCTTCTCGGCAAGTTCTTCCTGTTTCATATTAAATTTCGCGCGATATTCCTTCATTTTGTTCTTAATCATTGCCGATACCTTGCTGCTCTTTCCATTCTAAAATCCCTAAGATAATAGTGAAAGAAAACATAGCAACCGCAAAGCTCATTCCAAAAGCACTTGGAATAAAACTGCAATCTTTAGCAGTCTTTGTAATCTAAAAAGAACCTGTCAGCCACACAATGAGATGGCCGCAGGTTCTTTAAGTAATACTACTTTGTAGAGTTAAAGCCGTACCACGTTACAACGTACGAAGCGACACTTCCTTAAGTTGCTTTGTGGAAACCTCACTGGGTGCAGCACTCATAAGGTCAGAGCCAGAGCTTGTCTTAGGGAATGCCATAACATCACGAATAGAATCAGAACCAGTAAGCAGCATGCATACGCGATCTAAGCCCAATGCAAAACCACCCATAGGAGGAGCACCAAACTCCAAAGCCTCCATAAGGAAGCCAAACTGCTCGCAAGCAGACTGTTCATCAAAGCCAAGCTTCTCCAAAATTCGCATTTGAAGTGCAGCGTCATGGATACGCATGCCACCGCCGCCCGCCTCATATCCATCCATGACAAAGTCATAGGTATGAGACCCAAGAGCCAGAGGGTCGCTGTCCAAAAGCTCAATTTGATCCTCAAGGGGCTGCGTAAAGGGCTGATGCTCGGCAGCATACGCCTTGCGGTCCTCATCCCAATGGAACAGAGGGAAGTTAACAACCCACAAGAAGTCATGACCTTCTCGCTTAATGTCCAAGGCATTGGCCATATGCGTACGCATGCCACCTAAAATGACATCCGTATCCAGACGATTACCTACAGCAAACATAACTAAGTCGCCCGGCTCTACATCCATAGTGGTACGCAGGTTTGTCATCTCTTCATCCGAGAAAAACTTAACAATTGGGCTGGTAACAGAACCATCTTCACGAAACGCAATGTATGCCAAACCCTTGGCGCCAAAACCAGCAGCAACATCCGCGAGCTTATCAATCTGAGCACGAGGCCACTTGCCAGCACCCTTAGCATTAATTGCCTTTACGTACTGGCCTTCCGTTGTGGCCGCACTACCAAACAGTTTAAATTGAGAATGAGCAAACACATCGCTCACATCATGCAGCGTCATACCAAAACGTGTATCGGGTTTATCTACACCATAGGTGTCCATAGCGTCCCAGTAAGAAATACGACGTAAAGGCGTAGGCATGTCAACGCCTACCTGAGCAAATGCGCTGGACAATACCTCTTCCAAGGACGACATAACATCATCCTCAGATACAAAGCTCATCTCAATATCTACCTGCGTAAACTCAGGCTGACGATCTGCACGCAAATCCTCATCGCGGAAGCACTTTGCTACCTGGTAATAGCGCTCAATGCCACCAACCATAAGCATCTGTTTGAGTAGTTGAGGAGATTGAGGCAACGCATAAAAATGACCAGGCTGTACGCGACTAGGAACCAAGAAGTCACGAGCGCCCTCGGGAGTTGACTTAAACAGCGCGGGAGTCTCTACCTCCATAAAAGCCTGATTATGCAAGGCTTGGCGCAAAGCGAAGGTAAAGTCCGAACGCAGTTGCAAGTTGCTCATCATATGGGGACGGCGCAAATCTAAATAACGATAACGCAAGCGAACATCCTCAGAGCTGTCTATGCGATCTTCAATAGGAAATGGAGGTGTCTTTGAGGTGTTGAGTACCACGATTTCTGAAACCAAGACCTCAATATCACCTGTTTGCAGCTTAGGATTGTTCATACCCTCAGGACGACTCCGAACAGTACCAACCACCTTAATGGGCCACTCGGAACGGACCTTCTCGGCCTGATGAAATGCCAAGCCGCCAGAGTGATCTGGGTCAAAAGAAATCTGGGTTACGCCTGCACGATCACGCAAATCAATAAAAATAAGACCACCGTGGTCACGACGACGCCATACCCAACCAGTAAGCGTTACGGTAGCTCCAATATCAGATACGCGAAGCTGACCACAATCATGTGTGTGCATAGAATGCATACTATTCCTTTCGTCTGGATCACCCCGTGTCGGTCCAGGTGACCTGTGCCTTCAGACGGCGCAACAAGCGTAGACTGCGTTGGTTGCGCACATTTTTCCTATGGTATCAGCATACGAGGGTCTACATGTATATAGCAAAAAAGAAACGAAACCTTTACGCATTGCACTACCTTCCACCTAACTAAAATCCCGTTTCCCGAGAAGGTCATAGAGCCGTGAAAGATACACGTATAGAGCGGTAGGATTTGGGTAATGGAAGTTGTCCCTACTAGGAAAGGACCAACCATGGGAAAGAGGGCAAGCGAGACTCTGGATTTGGATTACGATGCACTGGTAGATTACCTCCATGCCAAACACTCCATTTACATGAAGGTTGGCGGTGCGATGTATTACCTTACCGATGCAAACTTCCAGGCATGGAGGGCTCAAGATACCAGTAAACGCAATGAGAAGAATCACTATATTGATTGCAGTGACCTTGTACCTACCGTAGATGAATTTCTTGTTATCCCCTTTGTTGGCGGCAATACCATTAAGGATGTATTCGATTCTGCCAAGTTTTACGCTTCGATTAAGGGCGAGAAGGAATAGCGCACCTCGACTTTCGCACGTATGCGACTAACTTCATACACAGCGCACTTCTCGCACAAAAAGATGCCCTTGTGCTTAGACAAGGGCATCTTACTTTTAGGCTATGAGCCATGGCACGTAAGAGAAGTGGTCTCTTTTTGCCATTACACCCCAAACTTACATACAGCCGAGCTTTCCTTCAACCATAGTTAAGATGCGATCACACTTTGCAGCCATGTTCATATCATGCGTTACCACTACGAGTGTCTTTTTTGTATCACGTGCAGCCAAAACCAGCGAGTCCATAACAATAGCTGCCATGTTTGCATCCAAAGAACCCGTTGGCTCATCAGCAAGAATGAGTCCGCCAGGCTTGAGCATTGCACGACTTATTGCTACACGTTGTTTCTCGCCACCAGAGAGCTCATTGACCATAGCATCCAACTTGTCTCCAAGAGCAAATCTTTCGAGTGCCCGCTTACTACGAGCGAGCTTCTCGGCTTTACCAAGCTTTGTATAGTAAAGCGCCAGCATGAGGTTATCACGCACCGTCCTTGAATCGATAAGTGCAAAGGACTGAAACAGGTAACTGATTTCATTGCGACGCAAAAGCATTGCTTGTTTGGAACTTATCTTAGGATAACTTTTACCTGATAGAAAAATAGTACCTGAGTCGGGCTTCTCAAGCAGACCTAACATATTTAATAACGTAGTCTTGCCACATCCAGATGGCCCAGTAATTGCAACTGTTTCTCCCTTACCTATGGAAAGATTGAGTCCAGAAAGCACATGATGCTTTCCATAGGACTTAGAGAGAGACTCAGTCTGAATATATGCGTGCATCACTACTCCTTAGAGACGGTTTCTAGTACAACAGCCGCAGACATTACGCGTGAGGCGATGCCAATAACAAGGTTTGAAATAACAAGCAAAACGCTGCCAATGAGTATGCCTGCATTACACCTAAAGAATAAACTTACGCAGATACCTGCCAATGTGGTAAGAGTTACAAACAAAACTTCTCGCCTATACAGCTCCCATGTCCCAAATCCCAAGGTGTACTTCACTGACATTTCCCGGGCGTTTACCCGATTAACCACGTCAACCAAACACGCAATCATGATGACGGCAGTTGCCAACAAGACCGCTAGAACAACCGAGAAAAGCACAAAGAGATCCTTGAGCATCTTTTGTATGCCATCAATATAATTTCCTACGGTTGCAAAACGAGCACTTACAGATCCTCCGAGCGGCGCACTACCCTTCTCATTGAGTAGTCTTGACGCTGCTTGCTCATCAAGCTTTATATATGAGTTTTCTAAACCCGAAGCGACAAGGCTCTCAGATTCAAAGGGCACCATATTATTTGCAGTCACTATGGCTATAACAAATCCGTTTGATGCAGCTGGTAACTCTGAATTAGTATTCCAAGTAAAGAGCTCTTTGCTATCATCATAGCTCGCAAACTCATATGTAGGATTTTTCATAAACGCTGTCACAATGCTTGAATCAAAAGACTTCCGAGAAGCAATCAGAAGGTTTTGCATCATCTTTATTTCAGAAGTATTCAACGATTTTGGCAAAAGATAGACACGTGTTCCCATCTCTGCTTTTTGGATGAGTTCATCAGAAACAGGCATACCTATCTTCTTAAGATAGGACGGAGATGCCGCAAGGTACCAGAAGGGCTTAAGCGAAGCCTCACCGCTAGTATTTGTTTGGATTGCTGTCTCGTTGTAATACCTTGACTTTGCTAGGTATACTCCCTCATCATGCTCATGCTTGGCATACCACGCATATAGGTCTTCAGAAAACTTCATTGGATTGCCTGTAAAGTGATCTTCACCAAGTCCAAAATCTTGTATCACACGCCACCCTTCATACGTATTCCAAGCAGCACGAGTGCGAGCAAGATTGGTATACAAAGCAAGTGGCTGATCAATATACAGACAGCCCGCAAAAATGGAGACAAGACATATGACATAAACCGATAACGTTAATGCATAAAAGCCTTGGCGTGAGTAACGACCATGAATAGCGTCTACTGGCTTTATCCACAACAGCGGCATAGCCGCAAGTACCATAGAAATAAGAGACGCGAGTACCGCTGGCAGCACAGATGCTAACGCAAAGCCCACAAAAGCAGCGTGTACTGTAAACCCATCAAAAATAGCAAATGCACCAAACGCAGCAATCGGCATAAGAACAAGAATCTGCAATGCCTGCTTAGAGAGTAACTCACATACAAAGTCGGTCTTGCTCCACCCAAGCATCATATGAATAGCCAGTGTTTTAAGTTCGAGCAGCGTATGGGTTACCAAAAGCAAGCAAAGTATCAAAGAAAGCACATCAAAGGCGCCAGCGCAAAACAGATACAATAATCCAAACACTGAAGATGAGCCTGACATCTTGGTAGTTAGTTTCTCGGCGCTCACACCAATATCAGACGATAGGTCGTTTACGAGATTTTTAAATTCACTATCGCTCAAGCCAACAAACGAACAAGCATCATCGAGTTTATCTGCTGCATTAAGCTTATCTACACGAAGGTACAACCCTGATCTGATACTCGGAAGATCCGCCACCCGAGAAGACACGTCGTTTCCATATCCAGCATAGCTATCTGGCTTGGCAGAAGCCACAGATTGTAAAAGCGCCTGATCTATTACAGGAGTATCGAGAAAAACCAACGGATTAATGGACACGTTGCCCCCATCCGATGGACAAAGCACACTAGACGTATACAGTATTGCACCAGATTGCAGGGGTTTATGTGTTTGACTTACTACCATAAATCTTTGTTCATCCACACGTTCTTTAAGTGCAGAGATAAGATTTTCTTTTTGCTCGTTAGTAAGCTGTGAGGTAAATATTTTTGGTTGATCAGACAGCCATGCATCTATGTGTCGCGAGAAAAGACTTTCTGCAACACCCTTGGCACAAATTACAGAGGTAATACCTAAGAGCACGATGATGAAAAAACTAGCGAGAAACCATACCTTTTTCATATAACACCGCCGTTGTAGAACTAACGACCTATCTCTAATAAATTAAACACTATTATATTTGATAGATAGAGGCATCACTGCAATTGTTAGCGAAGGATGACATTTCTTTTATAAACTTTGCATTACTGCAATTAACATTTTTACGTCCTTATTTTTGTAAATATGTGCAAAAATAAGGACGTATTTACGACTGTATACTTATCATTGTCCTCGCAGCTGCCCTTTATTGAGGACAGCTGCTTTTATTGACTTTCAATTTTTTATGCGCGTAGCTGCTATTAAACAGGACGCGTTGCCTCATCAGATTCTGCAACCTCATTTTGACCCATCGTGATGTAGTCATTATCACGCTCAAGCTCTGACAAGTAGTGCTCTAACCCAGACTCAGAAGCAATCTTATGAGGAGATTTACGTGAATATGCACTTACTAAAGCAGTAGATTTCTTAATGGCATTAATGGTGCCTGCACCAGCAACGCAACCACCAGGACAAGCCATACCTTCAAGCAAATACCCATCATACGTACCCTTGATGGCCGCCTTCATAAGTGAGCGACACGCTTCTAAGCCATCCGCTGTTTGAACATTAACTTCTCTTTCTGGATGCTCGGAGAGAATAACGTTCTTAACCGCTGTTGCCACACCTCCAGAAACAGCAAAGGCACGACCATCATGAGAAGCCACATTAAAGTCAGACTTGTTGTCATCTTCTAGACTGGTGTAATCAATTTGTTTGGCCTCCATCATGCCTGCTACCTCTTCAAAGGTCAGAACAAAATCAACTTCTGAGCGCACGGATTTTCTCATAGCTTCGAGCTTCTTGGCAGAACAAGGGCCAATAAAAACAATCTTTGCATGGGGATGCTCGCGACGAATCATACGTGCGGTAAGCGTCATTGGGGTAAGCGCCATACTTACATTACTTGCATGCTCAGGAAATTCTTTTTTTGCCATAACAGACCAAGCAGGGCAGCATGAAGTTGCCATAAAAGCATGCTTGTCAGGCACTTCTTCCAAAAACATATGGGCTTCTTCTACGGAACACAAATCTGCACCCAGTGCAACTTCTTCCACCCCGCTAAAGCCCAACTGTTTAAATGCTTCACGTAGTTTGCCTACATTGCCTTTGCCGCCAAACTGGCCCACAAAGGAGGGTGCCACGGCAGCAATCACTTCCTCACCACAGTGCATAGCTTGAATAACCTGGAAGATCTGGCTTTTATCGGCAATAGCACCAAACGGACAGTTAACTAAGCACTGACCGCAGGATACACACTTGTCATAGTCAATATCTGCATGACCGTTCTTATCGGAAGAAATAGCATGCATACCACAGGCTGCACTACACGGACGCTCATGATGAGCAATGGCATGGTAGGGGCATACCTCGAAACAGCGGCCGCACTTGATGCATTTTTCCTGGTCAATGTAGGCTTTTTTATCCACAAAGCTAATAGCACCTTTGGGACAAATCTCTCGGCAAGGATGAGCCAAGCAACCTTGGCAGCCATCGGTTACGCGATACACATTATCCGCGCACGCATTACACGCAAACTTGATGATGTTAATAAGAGGTGGCTCATAGTATGTTTCTGGCTTCAGTGCATCTTCGATACCAGCTGTAAGTGGAGCGGGCTTATCAACACCTTGTAAGGGCAAACCCAACACCAAACGAATGCGCTCCGCAACAATGGCACGCTCTAAAAACACGCTCTCTCTATATGTAGCAATTTCGCCAGGAATGATTTTATAGGGTAGCTCTTCCAACTTAGCAGCATCATCGGCCGTATTACCGTATGCAATCGCCGCAACTTCCTTAAAGACCTTACGGCGAATTTCCGTCAGATTTGTATACACACCTCGCATGGTATTACTCATGTATCTCTCCTCCCCTTTAGATCCATGAGTCATATGAAATTACATCATAGCAAGGCTTGTTACAGTTAGACGGATATAACCTGCTGCGTAAGCGTAAAGGCGTTTTAAAGCTCTACATCATCCTCAAACTCAGCGCCATACATAAGCTCAATAACCTCATCTACGAGGTCAGCCTGGGCAATAGATACTTGCTCATGCGTATTCATGTCGCGCAGCGTGTAGGTATTATTGGCAACCTCATCTGCGCCAATAATCACGCAGACAAGCGCATTGAGTTTATCGGCTTGCTTGAACTGGCTTTTAAGTGAACGACCTTGATAGTCTGCCTCCACACGCAAGCCAGCATCGCGCAAAGTAAGTGTTGCCTCAAAAACGGCAGAGCGTTGCTCGGGTGCTGCGCAGGCAACGTATACACAGGTAGGCTCGGCGCCTTCCATATCCACGCCTTGTGTTGCCAAAGCTAAGGCGATACGCTCAAACCCAACAGCAAAGCCAATGCCAGGGGTGGGTTTACCGCCCTCAAGCTCCACTAAACCATCGTAGCGCCCACCGCCACCAATAGCGCCAACGCCCGCATCAAGCACTTCTACCTCAAAGACCGTGCGGGTGTAGTAGTCCAGACCACGCACCAGCGTAGGATCTTCTACATACTCAATACCAGCAGCGTCCAGGTAGGCCTTTACCTGTGCATAATGCTGAGCACACTCCTCGCATAGACTATCTGTTACCAAGGGGGCGGACTGCATAATCTGCTGGCAGTGCTCATTCTTGCAGTCAAAGCTGCGAAGTGGATTAATCTCGGCGCGCTCTAGGCAATCCTCACACATCTCATCTTTGTGGTCATAAATGAACTGCTTGACCTTTTTGCGATATGCGGGACGACAAGCGGAATCCCCCATGGAATTGATATAAAGACGCAGCTTAGACATATCAAAGCCCAAACGACGATACAACTCCATAAGGATAATAATGCACTCTGCATCTGCTGCAGGATCAGGAGCACCTAACCACTCAAGGCCGATTTGGTGGAACTGACGCAAACGACCCTTCTGGGGACGCTCGCCGCGGAACATAGACTCTGCATACCACAGTTTTGCTGGAGTAGAACCCTGAGGCACAAGGTTATTCTCTACCACAGCACGCACAACACCAGCGGTCCCTTCAGGACGCATGGCAAGGCGCTGACGTGGCTTGAGGCCCTTCTCGGTACCCTCTTCCAGCAGCCTTTCAAACAAAGCTCCCGATACAACACGGAACATTTCCTTGCGGACAACATCTGTGGATTCACCAATGCCATGTACGAAGGTATCTATCTGCTCGAGCGCGGGGGTCTCTATCATGTCAAACCCATAGGTATCAAACAGCTCATGTGCAACTGCCTGCATGTGTTGCCAGGCGCGCATATAGCCGCCATACAAATCCTCAGTACCCTGAACTTTCTGAGCCATCATAGCCCCTCTCCTGCGCCTTCATAAGCAACTTGTAACACGGCCACAAACATGCGAGCAAATGTTCTTATGCCTTCCCTGTTGATTGAGGATGAAGTATACCCCTAAAGGTCGTTTTTACGACGGTCGTTTGTGAGTTCCACGAGCGTCTTATAAAAGCTCTCGATAACGCTCCATACATGATCTGTTTTGAGCCATGCGGCAGAAACTTTAAAGCGTGCACGATTAGACAGCTCAATGGTGCGCAAATCTGGATTAGGATTGGAGCGCAACTTTACGTTGACCATTTCTTTAGGGCAAAATGCTGCACCTACACCACGCTGGGCTAAAGCAAATAACGTTTCTGAATTGGTGGAATACACCGCAACGTTAGGCCTAAAACCAGCAAGTTCAAACTCTAAACGAGCAATCTTTCCTGGTACGTCTTTCTCGCCCAAGAGCAAATACGGCAAATCTTTAAGAGTCTTTAAACTACCAGTGCGCTCTACCTCTGCTATTTTTGCCTCGGTATCGTAACCATATAATGAGCGCAGCAACTGGTCCGATACTACCAGTGCGATATTCTCTTCATAGAGGTCTCGTACGACCAACTGGGGTTGCATAGTACTGATGGTACTTACTGCCATGTCTATGCGACCCTCTTTTACAAGCTCCAAAAGCTCGGTATTCTCGCCCTCATATATGCGTACGCGAATGTCTGGATACTTGTTGCGATAGCGCGTAATAGCATCAGGCATAATAATGTGACCACGCGTGGAGGCAATACCTACGCCTAACATACCGCGCTTATCTCCTGCAATGTCATCAAAGACATGGCGCAGATCGCGCTCCTGATTTCTAAAACGACGAGCAAAGTTCAAAAACTCTTGGCCAGAAGCTGTAAGGGAAAGAGGAACCCTACGATTGATGAGCTTGACACGTAGTTCTTTCTCGAGCGCAGCAATGTGAGCAGACAGCGTCTGTTGGGTGATGTGCAAACGCTTTGCAGCCTTTGTGAAGCTCTGCTCTTCAGCAATAGCTACAAAGTAATTCATACTTTGGAAATTCATACGTGCCACCCTTTTGCAAACCGTTTATGGACTATATCCAACCGTTCAAATATTGATTTGTAGTATTTTATGCATTCATTTCCCGTTGACTACGGGTTACAAGTGCATTTTGTAACTCATATCAATATTAACAGTTGGACTCATTATATCGCCGCTCGTATCTTATCTAATGCAGAGAAAAAACGAGCACTTGGGAGATGCAACAGCTTTATGGTAGAAACCATAGTTCTTATCGCATTCGCGTCTATTTTGATTTCTGGAATCATTATTGGCACCCCCCTTCTTACCTCACTTTTTATTGGCCTCGCTTTATTTGTGGGCTATGGTCTCTGGCGCGGATATTCCGCAGGTGAGCTTGCGCATATGGCTTTGTCTGGCGTAAAGACCGTTTCCCATGTACTAATTTTGTTTGCCATCATTGGCATGCTTACCGCTACATGGCGCGCCGCTGGAACCATTCCCTTTATTACTAGCTGGTCTGCTGTGTTGGTTAAACCTTCCACCATTGTGGTGACCTCATTTTTGATTTGCTGCGGCATGAGCTTTTTGTGCGGTAGTTCTTTTGGCGCTGCTGCAACCGCTGGTGTTGCGTGCTTTACCATTGGCGAGATTATGGGTGCCAACCCCTCCATTTTGGGTGGCGCCATTTTAAGTGGCTGCTTCTTTGGTGACCGCTGCTCTCCTATGAGTTCTTCAGCTGCCTTAGTGGGCAATCTTACTCGTACAAATGTGCAAGAAAATATTGGCCGTATGATGCGTACTGCCACTATCCCCCTTGTTTTGAGCTGCATTGCCTTTACGATACTGGGTATGAACGGCAGCGGCTCTTCTGTAACACCTGACTTTAGCCAAGCATTTAGCTCTATCTTTACCTTGTCTCCTGTTGTATTGATTCCCATTGCCATTGTGTTGGTTTTCTCGTTTGCCCACGTAAATGTCAAGAAAACCATGGTAATAAGTCTTTTGAGCGCACTTGTCATTTGCGTACTCATACAGCGCATGAGTATTCTAGAGATTCCGAGTCTGCTGCTGTTTGGTTTTAAAACCACCAATCAAAGCATTGCTCCCATGGTTAATGGCGGTGGCATCTTAAGCATGTTCCACTTAGCATGCATTGTAAGTGTTGCTTCCACCTACTCTGGCATCTTTAACGGAACGGGCCTTCTGGATAATCTGCGCTGCATGGTTAAGAAGATTGCCGAGCGTACCACGCCCTTTATTGGTGTGTTACTCACCTCAATTATTACTGCCATCATTGCCTGCGATCAGGTAGTTTGCATTATGCTTACTGCTCAACTCTGCGATGGCTGCGAGGGTTCTGGTAGTGCGCTTGCCCTTGATATTGAGAATAGCAGTGCCGTCATTCCTGCTTTAGTTCCTTGGTCAACCTCCGCCATTGGCATCCTTGCCTTTGTTGGCGCTCCTTCTACCAGCATCTTATTTGCACTATATGCAGCGTTTATTCCAGCTTGGACCGTCGTGCTTTCCGTCTATGAACGGTATCATCCTGAGTTTGTAGAGTCTAAGAGCGCCCAACTTATGGGTCTTAAACGCTACGATGATATTCGTTTGGTTAACGAGAGTATGGCTGCCTAAGCAAGCTGTCTAAGCAAAAAAACTTAGCCACTTACAGCAGAATTGCCTAAACAAAAACCCGACCGCTTACTCTAAGCAGTCGGGTTTTACAGTTTAGTTTGAACGCCTTGTGTGGCTCAGACTTTATGTGACTCAAGCCCAGAGCATGTCACTTACTTTTACGACAATCTACCAGTTGGGCATGAGGGTTCAAGCTTAGGCACTCTTCATAACAATGGAGCGAACAACGCCAGCGGTGTGATCGCACGCATCCATGCACTTCTCCATAGTCTCAAACATTCTCACCCAAGCCAGCGTGTACCTACCTGCCTCTTCATCAGTAAACAAGCGGCGCATAGCGTTTTGATAAATGACATCGCCTTCATCTTCTACGCTACCAATTGCAATAGACATCTCCATTACCAGCGCATCAGTCTTGTAGTTAGGCAAATGGTCAATCATGGTTTTAACCTCATCTACCGCACGCTTGGTAAGACGAGCCATTTGCGGTGCTTCTTTGCGCATATCGCCAATGCTAAACAAATCAAAGCGCTGAGTTGCAGCATTCATGCTATCGATAATATCGTCCATGGCAAAAGCTAAAGCAGAAATGTCCTCTCGCTCAAAGGGCGTAATAAAGGAAGAGTACAGCGCCTTAAGAATATGAGAAACCTTTTGGTCACACTGGTTCTCGTATACCTTCATCTGAGGCATATGAGACTCTGACTCAGGGTAATCCTCAAAGATGGCTACGTACTCAGTTGCAGCATCAGATAAGGTCTGAGCAAGGTCCTTGAGCATGGTGTAAAACTGATCTTCTTTCTTCATGCGAGGCATGTGTTCTCCTTAGAACAAAATGAGGAATACCTTAGCAAGGGCAAAGCCAATTAAACCGCATCCGGGAAATGTAAAGAGCCATGCAAAGACCATTTCCTTTGCAACGCCCCAATTAACCGAGCGAGGATTTTTTGCTGCACCTGCGCCCATCATAGCGGCAGATGATGTATGCGTAGTAGAAACAGGCAAGCCGGTAAGCGTGGCCAAAAGCAACGCGCCTGTTGCGCTTAAGGACGCTGCAAAGCCTTGGTATTGCTCAAGCTTTACCATGTCCATACCAACTTTTTTAATAATACGCTTACCGCCAATTGCGGTACCAATTGCCATAATGGCAGCGCACAAAACCATGAGCCAAAGTGGGAACTTTGCGCCATCAGGACTCATGCCTTGCGAGAAAAGCACAGCAAGCATAGCGGTGGACATGAACTTTTGTCCATCCTGTGCGCCATGCATGGTTGCCATGCCGGCAGCACCAACTACCTGCATCTTACGGAACCATTCGTTTGCTTTTATGCGATCCATATTGCGACATATGGGGGGAATAATCTTGGAAAGTGCCCAGCCAGAAAAAAAGCCCAACAGAGTAGAGAGCAAAAGGCCGTATACAACCTTGATCCACTCGTGGCCGTTTACTCCGCCAAAACCACCATGAACTGCCAGAGCAGCACCTGTTAAACCAGCAATGAGCGCATGGCTTTCCGATGTAGGAATACCAAACACCCAAGCGATAGATGCCCACGTTACAATACCCACTGTTGCAGCAGCGAGCGCAATTAATGCCGCGTGCGTATCTCCACCAAAATCCACCATACCGCTCATGGTATTTGCAACAGCAGTAGAGATAAACGACATGCCGATAAGACCCACGAAGTTGCACACAACACTCATGGTAATTGCAGAGTCTACATTGATTGCGCGGGTTCCAACAGGCTCGGCAATTGCGTTTGCGGCATCAGTTGCACCGTTAACAAAAATGGTGCCCAATACCAAAAACATAACAAGTGCCAAAAAGGGATTGGTCTGGAGCATGCCAATAAATTGCCCAAAATCAATCATATACTACCTCTCCAAGGGTTGGACAGCGGCAGGCAAAAAGAGCCGCTGTGCAAGTGTACGGTAAGAAAACCTACTTAACAAGAGCACAGCTCACTTCTTGACACTTTTTGTATTATCGCATGTAACGTGTTGCTTACTGGTGGTAGTAACTAAGAAAATCAGCAAGTTTACCCATAGCATCTTCCAGAGTTTGCAAGCGAGGCAAATATACAATACGAAAATAGCCAGGGGTCTCCCAGTTAAACCCTTTACCGTGCACGATGAGGACTTTTTTCTCGCGAAGTAAATCAAGCGCAAATTGCTCATCATCAGTGATGTTAAAACGCTTAGGGTCAAGCCTTGGGAAGGTGTAGAACGCCGCCTTGGGCTTAACTACACTAACGCCAGGGATTTCTTTAAGTGCGTTATATACATATTCGCGCTGCTCGTACACACGACCGCCAGGCACCAAATAGTCATTAACACTTTGGTGCCCACCAAGGGCAGTTTGCACGATGGACTGAGCAGGAACATTAGAGCATAAACGCATGTTGGACAGCATGTTAATACCCAGCATAAGGTCATGTGCCATGCGTTTGTTACCCGAAAGCGTCATCCACCCAATGCGATAACCAGCTACCATGTGAGACTTGGAAAGGCCGTTATAGGTAATGCAAAACAAATCAGGAGCAAGAGCTGCAATGGAGACGTGCTCTTCCCCATCCATAACAAGACGATCGTATATCTCATCCGACAAGATAATAAGCTGGTGCTCACGAGCAATCTGAACAAGCTCTTCAAGCAACTCACGAGGATACAAGGCACCCGTAGGATTATTGGGGTTAATGATAACAAGAGCCTTGGTACGAGGCGTAATCTTGGAACGAATGTCATCCAAATCTGGATACCACTGCGCCTGCTCATCACAGACATAGTGCACAACAGTACCACCAGCAAGCGTGGCGCAGGCAGTCCACAAAGGATAATCAGGGCTTGGGATAAGAATCTCATCGCCAGTATCGAGCAGCGCAGACATAGTCAGGTTAATAAGTTCAGAAACACCATTGCCTGTATAAATATCTTCCATCTGCACATTGGGAATATGCTTGAGCTGGTTATACTGCATGATGGCTTTACGTGCCGAGAAAAGCCCACGACTTGCAGAGTAGCCTTCTGTATCCGTAAGCTGGTCACGCATATCTGCCACAACCTCATCAGGCGCGCGAAAGCCAAAGGGGGCAGGGTTGCCAATATTGAGCTTGAGGACGTGAATACCCTGGTCCTCCATACGATTTGCTTCATCTACTACCGGACCACGAACGTCGTACAAGACATTATCGAGCTTGCTAGACTTTTTGTATTCACGCATGATTGGCGCCTCCGAAGAGCTGGGTTGCTGCAGGGTCTTTTGTGAATTGCTGTACGTAGGTGCATTTGATGAGCTAGCACTAGCTTTTACTACAGCAGCAGGCTGAGAGGCCAGCGAAGTGATACCCATGGGTGTACCATGCTCAAGCCAACTTGAACTTACCTCAAGCTCACGTGCCAAAAACTCAAGCGTTTCTTGACGGGGAGATGTTTTGCCACTTACATATTGAGAAAGTTGGCTCTTTCCAAGTTTAATGCCTTTATCTGCAGCAATGCGAATAAGGTCCACTTGTTTGAGCGATTTGTTTACCATGGCCTGTTTAAGGCGCGTTGCAAAAGTTGTTTGCATGTCACTCCAACGTTGTTCATGTACTTGCACCAATGCTTCAAACACAAGTTCAAACTAAGCACAAGTTCAACTTATGATACAAACTCATAGGCTATGATTACCAAAAAGTTCAAGTTTGTGTACATAAGTTCAACTTTGAAGTGAGAATACCACTACCATGTGGTTAAAAGTTCAAGAAAGTTCAATTTTTGTAAGATTGAGAAGAACTACTTGCTATCTCCATTGTTGAGACAAGCCCCTACTTGGCAGCTCGAGCAACTCAATGGATTTATTGACAACGTGGTATGCGTTTTGTTGCTATTCCTTAAAAGCTACAGCCACCACCAATAGTGCAGCTCCCACCCTCAGGTATAGCACTTACGTCCTCTTGGGGCGTGTCGGCAGCTTCTGTAGCATCAGCCACGTTACCTGTCTTACTAAGGTACGCAATGATGTCACTAGACTCATACAAAGCCTCACCATCAATAAACAGGCAAGGAACCTGACGCTTACCACCATGCTCTATGAGAAAATCACGGTCTTCATCTGATTCAGAAATATTATGCACAGGAAGTACGATGTTGTGAGCTTCCATAAAAGAGGTAACTTTGTGGCAGAAAGGACAAGCGGTTTTGATATAAAGTTGCAGGTCAGGCGTGGCCATAGTATCTCCAATCTAAAGCGCTTATCCGCAGAGGTGGCATAAGCGCGCTTACTATACAGTACTGCTGTTATACCCAAAACAGCACGCTCTTGTTAAATGCGCTATTCAATAGTTCAAAACTCTGCTGGTATTACAGGTTTTTTGTGCAATAGTTCCACAGTAGTCACTAAAGTTTCTTTGATATACATAGAGGTAAGATAGATATGTCGTCAGAATAAGCACTATTGTAATAAAGGAGAGAAAAATGGAAGAAAGTACCCCAAGCACCACACCCACACAGCAAGAGCCACAAATATCCCCAATTAAACAATACGCTGAAACAGCGAAAAAAGTCTTTATTGGCTCACTTGTTGCGGCGGTTCTTTGTCTGATATTTGCTCTGGTAGCACAAGGCGGAGTAGAAAAAGCAGCACGTGAAACGATATATGAATCTTCTATTAGTACATCGCACTACACATCGTTTGATGAAGATAGAAAAATTGAAAATGCGCAAAATGCAGCCATCTTTGCTATCGGTCTTACATACCTAGCCTTAGGTGTTACTGGAATAAGCTGCCTAGCATGGATTGGCTCTTCTATGTTAGTTGCTTACAAAGAATCATAATTAAACTCATGCCATTTTGCTGGTTATGCTGAATAGATTTATTGCCCATTTATTGGCAACTTCTTGTCAAAACAAAAAAGGTAGATGACCATAAGCCATCTACCTGCACAAACATGGAGCCAGCTACCAGACTTGAACTGGTGACCCCCGCTTTACGAGAGTGTAGGCGTTTATACATATATGATTTTATACATATCTATACGGAACTAATAAATAGTATTTCCCCTGCTTGTATAGTTGTTATACGTTGTTATACAATCGTAAGCGTATTTGTACGATACTGCAATTACGTTACAGTGCCGTAGACTAACCGTAGACTAGTCTACGAATTACGGGGGAAACAATGAGGGTTTCGTACTCCAAAGGTTCACTAACAACTAGAGCCAATAAGACCGACGGGCGTTTTTACGCCGCACAGTTCCGTTACCAGCTGGGTAGTAAGTGGAAAACGCGCCTAGTCATCCTCACGGATGAAAAAGGACAAAAAGTGCCAGCAGATGCAGCAATGACACGCAATAAAAGAGCAGCGACGGCGGCTTTAAATCGTGCTAGGATTGCACTTGGCGGTGCCATCATGGACGGTGCCCAGTCTGTGCCTGATTATGTAAAAAACGACCTTGAAGGGCGTAAGGGCACAATAGAAGATTCAACTTTAAGGGGCTATTTAACCTATATGCCCGTATTTGAAAACGGACTTTCTCGGGTATCCATGCGAGATTTAAGCCCTAAAGACGTTCGCTTATGGGTGCAAGGACTAATCTCACAAAACAAAGCCCCTAGAACTGTTAGAAAGGCTTTTAACCTACTTTCTAACATCTGTGACAGAGCCGTAGAGAACAACGACTTGCATACAAATCCTTGTACAGAAAAGATACGGCGTGAAGATTTGCCGCGCATAGGGTCACCAATACCAAACGCGCTTGATTCTATAGGTGTTAGACGGGTGAACTCACTACTAAATGATGCTAATAACGTTCGATTAAAAATAGGGGCTAGAATTGCCCTACATTGCGGATTACGCGCTAGTGAGGTTTGCGGGCTTAAATGGTGTGATGTTGACTTTAAGGCAGAGTTAATTCACGTGCATACCGCTATAGGTAATCGCGGTTCCTCGGTGCAGGGCGCTACCTCATACGTGAAACGTACTAAGAGCAACGCTGGTGATAGGTATATACCGCTAACAAAAACGCTAATAAAAGAGCTTACAGAATGGAAGAAAGCACAACAAAACGAATATAATAAGGTTAACCACGGCAGCAAAAAACACTTTGAACAATGCTATGTTATAGGTTATGTAGATGGTAGTTTTTACACTCCCCACAGCCTTGAACGCCTATGGGGCAAGCTTGCTAAAGGAAAACATCCTAAAGACCCTACAGACAAGCGCAGACGGCTACAAGAAGGCTATGAAGAAGGATACGAGCCAATTACGGGAATAACAGGAGATATTGTTACATTTCACGGGCTACGCCACACATACGCCACAGGGTTAATTAAGGCAGGCGCGGACGTGAAAGCAGCTAGCGCACTTCTTGGCCATGCAGACGCAGCAATGACGCTAAGAGTTTACGCAGCGGCTGACCCTGAGGCGGTAAAGGACGCAGCTAAAAACGCTGCTCCCCTACTTGAACTGGGGGCAACCCGCACAGAACTAAAGGTTGTGTAAAAGGGGACGCACCTGGTGCGTCCCCTTTTAAGAGATGGACTAACTAATCGTTACCTCATCCCAAGGGTGGGCACGGTATGCCTACTCTTTAAATCTCAATTCAAGGGGCGTGTTTACTAAACACACCCTATTTGTCTCGGTTATCTTTTTTTTGATTTGAGTTCTTGTAGACGCTTGTCGCGATCCGTTGCGTGCTTTTTACGTTCTGCAATTTCTTTTTTTATGTCTTCTAGCTTTTTCCACTCAACCTCTATAGATTTAGTCCCATCTGGGTCTGTGATTGTTGTTATAGCCAACCTAGAGCCGTCATAAAGCTGTTTTAGCTCATCTGCCGTAGGTATCTCGAATGTATGGCCATGGCCTGTAAGGGTTAGTTCAAAGCCACAGGCGCGGGCAATTTCAACCAATAGTTCAGTATTTGGCGGTGCACTGTTATAAATTACAGATGTTATATAACTATCGCTACGACCTATTTCGCGCGATACTTGTCGCGCTGTTTTACCTGCTAAATCAACCATTACACGGATTAACTTACCATAAGGCAATATATATTTTTCATCATTGTTGGTAGTCATATAACACCATCTAGTCTATTTAACCTGATTAAAACAGCCTAATTTTAACAGTAATAAGCAATTCTTGAAAATCTCTAGTGCAGCTATACTTTATTATTTGTATTGCTATGCCATGTTGTATATAGTTATAGTATGAAATGAACTTCATTGTATCTAGGGAGGATATATGAAACGCTACAACACGGATGATAAAGCGCCAATGTTCGCAAACACAAGCGATTTTGCAGCAATGCTAGGACTTAGCAAGGGTTATGTTATGCGCCTATGCCGCAACGGCGCTATCCCTGCCGTTAAGCTTGGCAAGACTTGGCGTATTGACACCAACGCCGCTCTTAAGGTTATGGGCTTTTCTGCCGATGGTAAAAACCTTGTAGGTTAACCATGCCACGCAAGAAAAAACTTGAACGAAATGAATACTTAGAAAGTCTCGGAGCAACCGAAGGTATTACCTATTTGACAATTCACACAGAGCAATTAGAAATACTTTTACAAGCACGTAAAGAACTATCACAGCGCCTGTACAACGCTCTTACAGGTGCTGTAGCGGACTTCTACAGCACTGGAACAGAACCTGTACTGCCACTCAAAGCACGCCCGTACTGGATACCGTTGAAATATTCTATAGAACGCTCTAGAAACTATGTTTTAGCACAGTATAAGCAGTTAAAAGGTAATAGTAATAATGATTTAGGTACATCCTTAGGTACATCCTTAGGTACATCCTGTGTACCACAAATAACCGCGCATCCATTAACCAATAACCAAAAGCCTGTACCTAACACCACCAACAACAGTGATATGGCAGACGCATTCATGACATTTACGGAACGAAAAACTGACCGACCATAGAGCGGAGGTGAAAAAAATGAGTATTCATAAATTGCAGGAAAAAGCAGAGTATATTCTTAAAAATGTATATGGGGATAAAATCAATAGTCCTTACATTTGCAATGAGCTAAGATACCGCGAGGTAAATACTACTGTTGTATATCCAGAAAACCTTGCATACATGTACGACCATGAGCCACAGTACGCCCCTAAAAAGTATTGTGAACTATTCCTAGACAACCAAACAGCAACAATCAGAGAACCTAGCGAGATTTTGGTTAGTGCGCGTTTCCCGCGCGTGGTAGTCGATGCAGTCCCGAAGTTGACTAATCCCGTATCTGAAAAGGTTACTAGCTGGGGGGTTGAGTTTAACGGTATAGGTACGCCGTGGCTATGGATAACAGGCGGCACGGGGGCAGGCAAGACATGCAGCGCCGCTATTGCAACTATCCTAGCGGCTCAGAAAGTTGACAAAGCAAAGGAAAAAGCTACAAACTTTGTTTTTGTTACCGCACGCGATATGACGGAAATTGTAGACGGCAGCGGCAACTATAGCGGCAGGGACAGTAAACTAACTAAACACGAAGTACGCAGGCAATGGCTTAATGCTGATTTGCTTATCGTCGATGATTTAGGACTGGAAAGACACACTTCTACCAGCTGGGATACTATATCAAGAGTATTAGACGGCAGGCAAAGTGAGAAACTACCTACCGTCATTACATGCCCATATTCAGGCGCTAGCTGGGTCAAGAAATACAACCATGAAGACCCGCACGAAGCTCACAGGCTTGCTTCTAGGATAGCAGACGCATTAAGCGGTTGGACACACTCAAAAAGCAACGTAAAAGCACACGTTATTGACTTAGAAGTAAGCAACCAAAGACTAACATTTGACGGATACTAGACGAGCTCAAACCAATAAGGTTAAACCGTTAATGTTTACAAACTTGTCATATAAAAAGGAGAAAAGATGCAAGTAACAAAGAAGGATGTAGTAACCAAAGCCATTGCGCTATCAGATGCCCTAAAAATCTATGTTAACGCTGAAAATGCTTTAAAAGCAGAGCTAAAGGCAGCAGACAAAGCAAGGGCAACTAACAATTTTGGTGAATCTGACAACATCACCAATAGGGCAAAAGCAGCATTTCAACATGCAATAAACGGGCTTGATGATAAGGTTAGCAAGTCAAGTTCTGATTTTGAGACGTGTATAAACACTTGGAACAACCAGGCAGACGTAAACGACCAACTAATCACAAGTGCGACGCAAATTATTGCAGCTACAGGAAAGAGCACGCCACATTCTATCCTTGATGCCTTAATCGATAGTGCACAATCCCCCTGCCAGCTTGATTATTTGCGCGCACTTTTTGTAAGTAATAAGTTAACCATCTTTGTGATGAAAGTTGATGAAAAGATGTTGCAGGTAAAGCCCTCTTTCACTTCTAGCGGATGCGCAGCAGGTATTTACATGGTTTGCAAGCATGGAACTGTAATGGATGGCGTAACAAAGCAGATTAACAAGGCAATTAACGAACTAAGCGAAATTATTGAAAACTTTTCAAACGGTGGTAACAATGAGAACGAATAATGAATTAGAACTTATAGACGTTAATACACGTATTAACAGTATTGTAGATACATGCCGCCTATTGCTAGATGATGCGCAGTCTATTGTTTGTAGGTTGAAAAATGAGAGTGACATGCACAGGGTGCTGGTAGCTAAGGGACTTAATGAAATAAGCTCGTATATTGACGCTGTGAACGCTGTGTTGGATACAGTTTGATATTATTTCTTTGCTGTTGTATCTGGATGGTGCATACATGAACAAATGGGGTCGTGAAACGCGACCCCATTTTTATGTATGTAAGCCACATTACAAGGGTGTAGTTTGAAGCGACACCACCTTTTAACCGCGCAGAAGGGTCTACGTTTAGTGGAGACCCTTTCACCGCCAAGGGTACTCGTTCAGTGAGTACCCTTCTCATTGTCAACGGTACCAAAAAAACAAGTTTTTATGCAGTGCCGTAGACTAACCGTAGACTAAAAGGCAAAAATCTACGTAAAGAAAAAGCAGCACAAAGCCAAAAATAGGCTTTGAACTGCTATTCTTCATGGAGCCAGCTACCAGACTTGAACTGGTGACCCCCGCTTTACGAGAGCGGTGCTCTACCAACTGAGCTAAGCTGGCGTGCGACTGATAACTATACGTATAAATCGCTTTTCATGCAAGGTCTTATCACAAACTACAACAAGTGAAGCACACCGCGTACCAAACGTTCAAAATCATCCGCGTGTTTCTCGGCTTGAATACGAATGGTCTCATGATTAACGGTGGGGTCACCTGCGTCATTGGTAGCAAGGGTGAGGCCAAGCACGTTCATGCCCAGTGCATGAGCCATAATAACCTCACACACAGTAGACATGCCCACGTAGCTTACGCCAAAACTACGCAGCATGGCTACTTCTGCTGCAGTTTCAAAACTAGGACCAAGCGTACCTGCGTAAACACCTTCTTGCAGCTTGATACCCAAATCTTTTGCAACGCCTTGAGCCAAGGAACGCAAATAGAAAGAATACGCGTCTTGCACACCTACAAAAGGGGTATCGAGGTCACGCAACATGTCCTTATCGGCAAGAGGATTTGCACCAGTAAGATTGATGTGGTCTGTCAAAACGCCCAAACCGGGAGTAGCATTACCATCAATCACGCCTGTAGCACAAGCAAAGATAATATCCTTGCAGCCCAAACGGTGTGCATGACGTACGAGCGATACAACCTCAGCTGCACTATATCCCTGATATAGATGGATTCTGCCAGGATAAACCACAACGGGCACACCATCCACAGTGCCAACAGTTGCCTCAAACTTATGGCCACTTACTGGCTCTGCCGACATAGGAAAGCCGTCAATATCGTGATAATCAATACGACGAACAGGTGCTACCAAACTCGCCAGATGGCCAAGGCCCGTACCTAAAACAATGGCAACTGGGTGCTCGACCGAAGGCTTAACATCTTCCAGCATTTCTTCTGTAACCACGCACATCCCCTCCCGTTTTAGTAGTTGAGTAAATATTCCATCACCTAAAACCAAATTGCCCGTAAAACTTCCGTCAAAGACCCTATCTACTCCGCAAGAGGGACTTTTTGCTTTAAGGACAGCAATGGTAGGCTCAAAATCCTTTGTGCGTAAAAGTTCCTGCTGTGCGCCATCTACAAACTCTTGGGTAACATCGGTACCATCCTTGTATACCACGCAAGTTCCTTGTTGTTCTGCTGGAGGACGTGGCACGGGTAACTGTGCAGCAATCTCTGGACAGACGGTAAGTTTATCGAGCTTGTTAGCAAAGTCTACTACCGCGTTACAGTACTTTGCTCCCCCATCATACCGGCAAGCCACGCCCAATAAACACTTGCTAATAAGCGCACGCATGTCCTGCTCCTTGAACTTCTCGCCCTTTGATACACAAATGCCTTTTGATGCTCAAATGGTACTACAGACAATATGAGCAGGACATAAAAAAGAGACGGAAACCAAGGTTCCCGTCTCTGTTGTGCACATAATGCGTGCCGCGCAAAACGCTTAGTATGATAAAACCTGCACTTAGGAAGCGAGCGAATTTACCTGGATGGAAGCCTTAGAAAGACGCTCGTTTACATACTTGGTCCACTTAGCATTAATGTTGGAAGACTCGGTAGAGTACTTCTGGTAAGCAACATAGTAAGCAGCTTGTGCCTGCGCGTAGGTTGCAGAATCTGCACTGAACTTCTCGTTTTTAAGAGCAGCGTAGTATGCGCCATCTGTCTTGGCCCAATCGCCCTTGTTGGCATCCCATTCGTCGCCCAACAAATCAATGATGTACTTAGCATACTCTGCAGAAGCAGTTGCCGTATTGCCATCCTTAGGAGCAGTGGGAGCAGTAGGGGCGGTGAGATTGTTTGCACCTATAACCTTCGCGCGAAGCTTCTTTACGCCTGCAGATTGCTTAACAAGCTTCTTTACCTGATCCTCGGTCATAGAATACTGAGTTGCCAAGGTCTTAAAGTCACTGCTTTTCAAAGTGGACTCTGCAAAAGCCTTGACATCATCATCGGTAACCTTGATGCCCTCTTTTTCTACCGCCTGTGCAAGCACCTTATTACGAGCAACAGAAAGCACGCTATCTGCGGAAGGAGCATTATACTCGCCCTTATCATTCTTGGCAGCAGTAAGGGAGGTAGTTGCCTCAATTGCATCACGAGCAGTAATCTTCTCAGTCTTACCCTCATAGGTCATGGTACCTACGGTGGTATCCAAGTCCTTCTCGGTCAACGTAGTCTTACCACTGGCAGAACCGATAGAACCAAAAGCAAAGTGACCAACTACGCCACCAAGTACAAGAGCAATTACAATTGCAATGACGCACACTGGCATAGAAACAGATTTCTTTGCAAGTGCAGGAGTCTTCTTTTCAAGCTCTGTCATACACATACCTTTCATTAGAACTCGTGCATAGAGATGTTACTCAGTGCATAAGCCTAACACGATAGCTACACTGTGTTGTGTAGCTCCAATGAACATCTATCTATCGAGAATAACCTCTATTTAATCCTCTTTAGGCTTAAGCTTACCTGTCTTTTTCTTTGTATCAGCCTTAGGAGATTTTGCATTTTTGCCGGTAGATTTACCTGAGGCAGCTGCAGACTTGGTAGTTTTAGCAGCTTTTGCGGGCGTTCGCTTTGCAGCATCAATAATATTTTCCGAGAAGGACTGGATGTAGCCACGAGCAGATTGTGCATCAAATGACACGCGGTCTATAAGAGCGCTGCGCACATCATCTGCAAGCTCTCCCTGAGCAAACTCAAGCAAGCAGGTCAACATGTCACGATACTCTGCGTCTCCATGAAAACACTGAATGGCCTCATCCAACAAGGGCCATGCTTTCTGAGAGCGCTCTGCAGAAGTTGCACCCACACGCGTAAGCATACGAAAAGCGGAAAGACGCACGGTAGAAGATGCTTCGTCAAATAAAGACTCCTCGGCACCAGCAAAAGCACCGGCTACCTCATCAGGATTCTGAGCACATAGGATGGATAAGGCATCCAACACCTCCCAGCGGGTTTGCGCCTCTGGAACGTGTAAGGCTTCTACGAGCACGTCCACGTGCCTAGACACAGCAGAGCTATCCTGCCTTGTAGCTGTAGCCAATGCATGAGCTGCTTCCTGACGCTCGCGGCGCACAGAACCAGAAAGCGTAGCAACAAGCTGCTCAATCTGCTCGGACGAAACATTAGACATACAAATCCCCTTACAAGCTTATATCCAGCATCACCATGGGTAGGCTGCCCTACGTGCACGCGTCCTACTCGCAAAAACCGTCTATGACAGCTGTCCCACTCTTTTGGTCGGTATGAATTTTAATAAAACCATAAGAGCTTGCCTCATTAAGAAGTTTGGTAAAACTACGATATCCATAACTGCGCTCCGAGAATTGCGGGCGCTTACGACGCATAGTGCTCTTAAGTTGCGATGCAAAAATAGCAGAATCACTTTCTGACTGCACGGCATCAATAGTCTCAAATAACAGCTGATAGCACTCGTGTTTCTCGGCAGGAACCTTAGCGGTAAAATCAGGAATGCGCCCTGCACTCATAATATCCTCGTAGTATATGAACTCATCGCAGTTTTCTGCCAATAATGAGCTGGTAGAAGCCTTCATACCTACGCCAATTACCTGCTTGCCAAACTCTTTAAGTTTAGACACCAATGGAGAAAAGTCCGAGTCGCCCGATAAAATAGCAAACGTGTCAATATGCTCACGGTTTAGGCACATCTCTACGGCATCCACAGCCAAACGAATATCTGCAGAGTTTTTGCCGGTATACGCACGATCAGGAATCTCGATAAGTTCAATGCCGAGTTCATGCAAGGGTGTTATGGCAGTATCAAAGCGCTGCCAATCACAGTAGGCGCGCTTCACCACAATCCTGCCCTTATCAACCAAGCGCTCGAAAATACGCTTAACCTCGGGAGCAGGACCGGGTTCCTGATGGCCGTTACGCTTACGTTTACCTGTACCAAGCGCTAGGTTTTCATAATCAATAAACACAGCCATAGAGCTTTGAGTTACATCATTCACAAAAAGGCTTATCCTTTCTTAGAGGTTTGAGCGTCATGAGCATTGCTATGAGTAGGTTGCTGCACGCTCATAAGTTCAGGCTCGGGGCCCTTACCCTCTTTCCACTCACGCCGTGCTTTTCTGCGAGCATCCGCATGAGCATCCTGTGCTGCAGCTACATGACGCTTATTAGTATTAAAAAACTTGTCCACAAATTTCCAGGGACCGATGGACTCCCCAAAGGCAATCTTAAAACCAGCCATACCTCCAGCAATCATGCCAAAAGTAAAAGCAGCCAAGGTAGTCCATCCCGTTGCCCATACAATACCAGACAGCGCAATGCCCGCCACAAACCATGCAATGTTTGCCAAGAGGTAATCCCGGCGAGTAACCAGCTTGTAGCCATATGACTCAGCAAGGTGCTCACCTAAAACCGTGCCAAAAACAAAGAGCACTAAGGCAACTATGGCAACACCAAAACTGATATTGCTACCTGCGGCCTGCTGTAAAGAATCGCCCACGTTACAAACTCCTAGTGATGGTGGTGATGACAGTGTGTCCCCTGTGCATGCTCGTGATTACAGCCACATTCATGACCTGCATCGTGATTATGCTCATGGGCATGACCACAGCCACATTCCTCATGGGGATTATCTTCATCCACTATATCTAAGACAGACCAATCCAAGCCAGCGGCAGCGGCTTGTGCTTCTTCTGCATACAGTAAGGCAAGTGCCTGTGTGCCCAAACGAGCACCGTTAATCTGACAAAGAAGATCATACAAGGTGTAGGCAGTCTCTACCCCAGGAAGAGCAAGGTCCATATCCTGACCTTCTGCCAAAGCCAAAGAAAGATCTTTACGCATGTGCTCATTAAAGAACCCAGGACGATAATCACCCTTGGCGGCCTTAGGACCAAGCTCAGTAAGCGCACGAGAAGAACCCATGCCGCTGCCAACCATTTGTAGCACTTGAGATGCATCTAAGCCGCTCTGCTGAGCCAGTGCCAAAGCATCTGCCATACCAACCATGCACGAAGCAAGGGACACCTGATTACATAGCTTTGCAGCTTGACCCTTGCCAGCACCGCCAAAATAAAAAATCTTATTGGTAAAGGTTTTTAGAACGGGTGCTACAAAAGCAGCATCTGCCTCAGAAATACCTGCAATAGCAGTAAGCGTACCAGCTTCTGCACCAGCCTGGCCACCAGTAACAGGACAGTCAAAAGCATGCATACCTAACACTTCTGCTGCATCATGAATATCGCGAGCCAAGCCAGGAGCAGAGGTGGTAAGATCCACCAACCATGCGCCTTGTTGAGCAACTTTGAGCAAACCATCATTTGCTAGATACACATCTTCTACGTCAGTGGGATACCCAAGCATGGTAAAGACTACATCCGCCTTAGCAGCAGCTTCTGCAAAAGAAGATGCCCACGTAGCACCACGGTCGATCAGACCTTGTGCTTTGTCCTTACTACGGTTATACACAGTCAGGCTATACCCTGCATCCAGAATATGACCTGCAATAGGCGCGCCCATAATTCCAGTACCAATAAAAGCAACATGCTCAATCTTTGAATGTGCCATATACCTGCTCTTCTCTACCAATGCATGCTCGTAGCTACTCCGCCAACAGTATGAGCAATGCTTACTCCACAATGACTGGTTGCGAGTATCTACCAACCAACGTTACTTTGAGTTCTTAATCTTGCGCGCAATACGATCTGTCAGTGAGATCTTCTCGCGGCGATCCCCACCCCAAAAAACAAGTGCCACCATGCCTGGCCCCACATGAGAACCAATAACAGGGCCAATTTGACTACGAATAATTACTACATCTTCGCAGCCAGGCTCCTTGCGGATTTCCTTCTCGAGCCAATCGCCGTCCTTCTCGGAATCCGAGGTAGCAATAGCAATGGGGAGTGAAGAATCATGTGAGTAGTTTTCTTTAAAATCCTTAATGATGGCGCGCAAGGCTTTTTTACGACCACGACACATGCCGCGTAGCGTCAAAGAACCGTTGAGGTCATAAGAAAGCTCAGGCTTAATATCCAGCTTGCCACCCACCTGAGCTGCAGCCGGAGGAATACGACCACCAGCAGCCAAGGCACTAAAACTATCCAGCGTAAAATAGCCTTGAATAAAATAGCGAGCGTCACAAGCCCAGTCATACAACTCACGAGCAGAAAGACCATTGCCTGCCAGACGCACTACCTCAATAGACAAGAGCTCTGCTGCAGCAGATGGACACAAGTTATCCAACACGTATAGCTCAAAGTCTGGATAGTTCTCTTTAACCATAGCGGCGGCCTGCCGCGCAGCATCAATGCTGGACGACAGACCACCAGTTAGTCCCATATACAGCGTTGGCAGACCATTTTGAGCTGCCTTAGTAAACACTTCCAAGTAGCGTCCAGGCGTTACGGCCGAAGTTGTTGCGCGAGCTCCTTTACGCATGCGGTCATAAAACTCATGGGCCGTCATAGACTTCCAGCTACCGTCAAAGTGCTCGACACCATCTATAACGTAGGGAAACTCAATAACCTCTACACCCAATTGGTTGACTACATCAGGATCAAAGTCTGCACACGAATCTACAATGATGTGACAGGTCCTATGCGCATGGAAACGCTCAATATCATCACCCGCCAAGTCCATAATGGAGCCGGACGATGCCTCGGAAGAACTACTCATTTACATCCTCAATCTTAGGCTTAATAATGCCGTATCCGCCATTATGACGACGATACACCACGTTGATAAGACCTGTAGTTGCATTCTCAAAAACATAGAAATCATGACCGATAAGGTCAGTTTGCACCAATGCCTCTTCTTCAGTCATAGGAGACAAATCAATGACCTTCTCGCGAACTAGCTCATCATCCTCAGGTTCCAGCAGCTCCGATAAATCAGAAACCTGAGGCTCTACATTAGGAGCAGCAGTGCGCTGACGACGATCAATGACGCGCGTCTTATACTTGCGAAGTTGACGGGCAACCTTATTTGCAGCCTCATCAACTGCAACATACATATCGGTAGATGAAGCTACCACGCGCACGACGTTATCACGAACAAAAACTGTTACTTCTACCGATTGGGAATTGGGATTAGAAGGATTTTTATCTACACGCAAAACAACGTCACAAGACATTGGAGAAATATCAAAAACCTTAAGGGCATCACCAATCTTTTCTACTACTGCTTCATGTAAAGCATCAGTAACCGTGGTCTTACGCCCAGATACCTTGATATCGACCATAATGTACCTCCTTGCTTGTAAAAAATGCTTACTCGGATGTAAGCATCTTCTTACTTGAGACGTACCCTAAATATGTGTTGATGTTTCACCTATTTTGGCATAAATACGCCTACGGACCCTATCGGTATGCGACAGGCATATTTGGTACAATTTAGTATACGTTAGTATACATTGACACACGTACCGTTTTTATAGCGCAGTTTTTACACCGTCTTGTTAGGAAAAGCTCTTATGGTACCCAATCCTTTTAAACCTACTGCTGGCAAACGACCTCCTGTGCTAATTGGCCGCGATGCCATGATTGAAGATTTTGAAGAAGGGCTCGATAACGGCGCTGGTGCACCCGGCCGGCTGATGCTGCTCACTGGCAACCGTGGTTGTGGCAAGACGGTGCTCCTTCGTGAACTGCAGCATATTGCACTGGAACGAGGATGGAAGGTGATTTCTGATACGGCCTCACCTGGCCTCTGTAACCGCTTAGCGGAAGCGCTCAGGAGCAGCAAACCACGTGTCACCGCAATGGAGATTGGTCCGAGTTTTGGTCGCCTCTCGGTTGAGGCGGCACGAGCCAAAGGCGAAACGTTACGTGAGTTGGTAAACACCCGACTTGCCTCCATGGCTTCGGGCAAAGGATTGCTTATCACGATTGATGAGGCACAGGCATCCTCTATCGAGGAACTTGCAACACTTGCCGTACTCTATCAGCAGATTCTTGGCGACCAAGAAGCAACGGGCCTTCCTGACGATAAACAGCGGGGCCTCGCCCTTGTGTTTGCTGCTCTACCCAGCATGGTGGACGACCTACTTGAAGAGAACAGCATAACGTTTTTACGCCGTGCTCAGCAGCGAACACTTGGCATGGTGCCGCAACCAGAGGTGCGCGATGCGTATCGCCAAACCATCAAAGCATCTGGTTTGGAAATTGCATATGAGGTTGCCGAGTATGCAGCTCAAAAAAGCATGGGACATCCCTACATGGTTCAGCTAGTGGGATACTACATGTGGCGCGCAGCAGCACGGCGCAAAGCCTCAGCAATTACATTCAGCGATGTTGAACTTGGTTATAAAGATGCAGTGTCAGAGTTTTTTGAGGCTGTTGACGCACCGCTTTACTACAGCTTACGCAGCCCTCAACGCCTATTTATTGAGGCAATGGCACACGACGGACAAAAGCCATCTCAAATGGCAGACATCGTCAAACGCTGCAAGCATACACAAAGCTGGGCAAGCAAATACCGCGCCAGCTTAATACGCGAACGCGTCATTGAGCCGGCAGGCTATGGGCTGGTGCGCTTTGCCGTACCTTTACTGGACGAGTACATTCGCGAGAAAATCTTCTGGCACGACTAAAACAAGACATACCCGCGCGAGCGCAAAAGCAAGTTCCTAAAACGGCACAAGGCGCTATTTTTGTTAAACCAACATGCTACAGAATTGCCGCATTGGAACCAGCACTTGAACCGTTATTCTCACCAGAGTTTGTAATGGTATCCGTAGGTGAAGTATTTGTATTTGTGCTGGTAGTTGTTTTATTTACGTTAAGAAAAATATCGCTGATTTTGGTTTGGTCAGAAAGCGAAGGCATGCTGCCAACCCAACGCGTATGTATGAGCTTTTGCAAGCCCTTATCGGCAACCGTTTTGTAAGCTGTATCCAAGGCACCCATAAGCTCAGTGTTAGAGCTAAGAACCGCAACGCCCATGAAGGAGGGGCTATCAATAGTGCCTGCAAACGCTACATTGGAATACTTGTGAGCTAATGCTGAGCCTGGACGAACATCGCACAAAACGTACGCTACTTCATCCTTTTGGAGACCTTCAAAAGCCTCGTTAAGGCTCTGATACTCTTGTGTTATCACTTTAAGAGAAGATTCCTCAAGCATGGTTTGAGTAGCCGAGCCACTTTGTACACCAACTTTTTTACCAGAGATGTCTGTTGCTTTTGCTACAGTACCCTCACCCTTGGTAAAGAAACCCGTTGCAGAAGCGGTATACGCACCCACTACACTCACATCTGAAGAGGTATCATGGGCACCTACGTTCATGACAATATCGCAATCTTGACCAAGCGCATCTGTGCTAGCAACACTCACAAATTTGACTTGCAGGCCCAAGTGCTCAGCCAACGCAGATGCCAAATCAATATCAATACCTTGATATGCCGCATCCCCCGTAGCAGTAGCATAGGGAGCCGTGGTGCTTGCTGCAGTTAATCCAACAGTAAGCGTTTTTGGAGTTACCAAAGACGTATCTGACACGCGAGGAGTCAATGCACTAACCTGCGCTTGGTAGGCATCGGTTACGGATGTTTGCGTAACCTGACCTACAAGAGGAATGGAACAACCAGTTAAACCAGTTGCACAGAGAGCAACAAGCGATGCAGCAAACACGGAGCGCAGCTTTGTATACATTGCAAAAATCCTTACGTATTCGTTTAATCAGTTGTCTCCCACCAGCTGACCTGGTATTTGACCCCACACTCGCATACTGGAGCGTTTGCGCGCATGCCACAGCATGGTTACTACTAACTCTCTCGCCCGCGAGACGGTATGCCTCTTACATAGTACGGACGGTACGACTTACTTCTAGGACGAGCCATGCTCGCTTGAGTGCGCACACCCAAACTTACGTGGATCCTTTTGACCTCGTCTGCCTTGGACTAAGGTGCCCTATGGCACCCGCAACCACAGCCTGGTGAAAGACCAGCACATTATACCAGCAGCTACCATACTCTTGAAAAGCCGCATCCAATAACCTGATTAATTCCTGCAGATTTGAGTGCCTGCGCACACGCACACATACTTGAGCCGGTAGTTACAACATCATCCACAAGCAACACATTGGCGGCACGTACATCACCAATAAGCTCTATGGTACCTGCAAGGTTTGCGGCACGCTGAGTTTTGTTAAGCTTTCTTTGGTCGTCTGCCTCATGACGAACTAACACATCTACCAGCGGAATATCTATAAAAGAACTCAATGCGCGGGCGACAAGCTCCATATGATCAAAGCCACGCCGCACAAAGGCTGTATGGGTAGCCGGCACAAACATCACCGCATCAAGCGCTGCTAGATTGATATGTTTCCACCCCTGCGCTTCATCCAACGCAGTTGCCATTGCTGCAGCCATAACGGCCGCTAGCCGTGTCTCGTGCTCATCCTTAAGCGCAGTTACCATATGCGCACACGTTCCCATAAATGAAGTAGCACAAACCACGCCGTCCAGCGCTTCCCAATTATGATTACACGAAGAACAAGTAAGCCAGCCAAAAGGCGCGCCACAATCTAAACACGCCCATCTCTGATTTATCCACGCAAGGGTTTCTCGACAATGCGCGCAAAGAAGTTCGCCTTGAGCATTGCAGCCAATACAGCGAGTTGGCCACAGAAGCTCACTCGTGGCTGCCATACATGACGAGAAAAGCGATGCTCGTTGCCCTGATGTTTGAACTGGTGCTTGAGTTGCTATAAACGACATACGACTCCCTGCTACTATGCAAAGGAGTCGTATGCTTAGTATACGTATTTGCGGTGCGTATATACTTTACAAACCCATAGGTCTAGGTGGGCGGTTATCCTGCTGTTGGATGGGTGGGTCAGTAGGTACAGCAGACGTAGCGTCTGATGTGTTTTGAGCACGAGGCGCAGGGTCTTCAAGGCTTGAAAGATCATAAAACCCTGTTGGCGGCACAGGGACCGAACGTGCCTGAGAAGGCGCGGGTGCACCAGTTCCAACAGAGCGAGCCATACCTGCCACCTGCGGCAGAGAAGAATCGAACTGAGCAAGCACTGCTTCTGTTGCCTGTTCAGCACTATTAACTGCAGCTACAAGTTCTGGGCTGGTTATTACCAACTCATTGCCATTCTGATCGAGCGTTACTACATCAGAAAGCCAGCCACAATACGGTGTTGAGGTGCTCTTAAATATACGGAATGCGCTCACAACGAGCGGGATTTGCAGCACGATGATAACCAGATAATATATGGCAACCATTACGCCCTCTTCACCGCTGGCAACATAACTTATTTCAACCGACTTGCTCACCAAGGCCCCACCGGACAACAAGATGAAATCCCATAAAAAGTGAATGAATGCAGAACCCCAAAAACTAACACGACGGATTGCCAATGCCGAGAAAAACAAACCTAAGATACCCGTTTGTATTACCTTAAGCACAAGCTGGGCAACATTAATGGCGGTAAGCTGCGTATTAGGTGTTACGTGCATAATGCCAAAGATGAGTGCCGCAATAAAAATGCCCGCATAAAACCCTTTACGCGTTTTGCCAAAACGCGCAAGAAGCCCACCTAACACAATGCCGCGATACGTTGCTTCTTCGGAAATACCCACAAAGACACAAAAGATGAATGTACGTGCTACAGAAGCAGGCCAGGTGCTAATGATTGTCTGTTCTCCAGTAAAGACAGCGATAAGAGAGAGCAGCAGCTGAAGAAGGGCCAAAACAATAAAGTACTTACTTTTGCTCAGGGTGTAGAGGATATCCTCTTTGCAAAAAGCAACAGCACGCTTGCCCCCCAGTAACATGAGAAGAAGCACACTCGCAAAAGACGACACGCCAACAAGTAACATAGAAATCGTATCGACACTATCGCCGATATCAGGCACGCTTCTTGTAGCTAGTATTACAGCTATCGTATATACAACAACAACGCCAAAACTCAAAGCTTGCAACAGCACAAAGACAAGTGTACAAAGCGTGAGCATAAAACGGCGATGCGGTTTTACAAAATAAGTCATAAGCCGTTGTCCTTATCGATTGCTCATGGTAATTCTTATTAAAATACCCTAGCTTTTATGGCACCGCAAAAAATCTATGAGCGTTATCCCACAAAGCCTGGTATGTTTGCTCACGCGTTGCCTTGCACGTATCCTGCTTAACCTGAGCAATGCAATCCACCGTATGCATAATCATGGACGTCTCACATTCCTGCCCACGCAAAGGAACAGGTGCCATATACGGAGAGTCTGTCTCGGATAGTATGAGGTGCAAGGGCATCATTGCAAGGGCCTCACGAATATCATTCGAGCGCTTAAAGGTACATGCGCCACCAAACGCCGCATACACACCCTTGGCAATAAAGGGCTGCAACACGTCAGGTCCATCCGTATAGCAATGCAGCTCAACACCTTGTTTGGGTACGCCCACCTCTTCCAATGCTTCCAATACAAGCTCATGTGCAGCACTCGTATGTGGCTCATGAGCATTACGTACATGCAGCTCTACACAACGTTCGTACTCGTGGGCGATACACAATTGATCAAGCAAAACCTGTTTTTGAAGTTGGGCAGAAAGCTTGTTGTAAGGGCCAAAATCAATACCAATCTCTCCCACACCCACGCAGCGGGGACTGCTGAGAAACGCCTCAAGTTTGGAGCGTGCTTGTTTTGGTGCATCCATATATGCCTGCGCAGAGTACGGATGAGCACCCGCAACCATATAGATGCTCTCCAACAAGGGTGGCGTGTTTTCATACCCTTTCACCTCTGGGATAACAAGGCCTTCTTGCGCACATAGGTCCAAAAGCTCATGTGCCTCTTCTATCTGCGCATCAATCCAAGCGCTGCAATCCGCTACCGTAACAAACTTGCGTGGGATTTCATCCACGTGGTCTAGCGGAACAACCAACAGGCGTACTCCTGCCAAAGCGGCACGTGCAAGTGCTGCAGCAGCAGTGGTTTCTCGATAGCTTGTTATATGTCCATGCGTATCTGCCACAGGAGCCAAAGGACAAGCAGCAGGAGCAGGATGCTGCTTCTTGTCAAAGAATAGCGTTCCCTCTTGAATGCCTAAAGCAGCTGCAACACCCTGCGTACGAATAGCAGTATGCAAGACCTCTTTTTGAGAAGCCCAGCGTTCTTGAATCTGCGTTGTCATAAAGCTCCTTTACGCGCTGTGCTGATACTGTGCCAGCGCAAAAGCAAAAGCAATAAAGTCAGTGGTAGAAAGCGTTTCCGCACGAGCTGCAGGATTAATGCCACAAGCTGCACAAGCCGCATCAATGTCATCCTTTAAGAAACCCGATGAGCTCAATGAATTGCGCAAAGTCTTACGGCGTTGTGCAAAGGCACCATCAATAACCTGAGCTACTTGTTCAAGTTCTTTTTGCGTAAGCGGTGCTTGCGTTTCTGGGTGGAGTGCTGGCGTGCGGTCTATACGCACAACCGCAGAAGTAACATGAGGTGGTGGAAAGAAGTTACTAGGGCCAACCTCAAATCTACCTGTAACTGCGCCATACAATGACAGTTTTGCTGTATAGGCACCATAGGCTTTGGTGCCAGGAACAGCAGCTATGCGATCTGCTACTTCCGCTTGCACCATAACCACAGCACGAGCAAGAGTAGGAATCTGCTGGAAAAACTTAAGCAGCACCGTTGCAGCAACTTGATACGGCAAGTTTGCCACAAATATATTGGGCATGATGGATAAAGCATTTGCCTGGTTGCCCAGTATGGGTGCCAAGGCTTCTGCAAGCATGGGTTGCTCTACCTTAAGAGCATCACCTTGTACCAAGGCAAACCTCTCTTGATGCTGTGCAAGTGTGGACGCATATACCTGCGGAAGCTCTGGATCTGCCTCTATGGAACACACAGCTTGAGCACGAGGAAGCAGCGCTGCGGTAAGCGTACCAATGCCAGGGCCAACCTCAAGTACAATGCTTGAGCTTGCATCCAGCTCCGCCAGTTCACAAATGTGGCCAATGACGTGGTCATTTACAAGAAAGTTCTGACCAAGGCGCTTCTTTGTGGCAAGGCCAAACTCTTCCAAAACAGCACGTGTTGCACTTGGTGTTGCAAGAGGCGAATACACAAGCTACTCCTTTTTGGCAGCAAGCCGAGGGAAGAGCGCATCACCCTTGGTTACTGCAACATGAGCTGCAATACCACCCCACACACATGCTTGAGAAAGATTGTCACACGCAATCTGGTCTTCAAGACTCATGCGACGCAGAACCTCTGCCGAGGTAGTAGGCATAAACGGCGTAAACAGCAGGGCGCTTATACGAATAGCTTCCAAAAGATCAGCAATGATGTTGCGCAGTTCCTCTGCACGCGCTGCATCCTTAGCAACATTCCAGGGAGCACTATCTTCAATAAAGTGATTAGCTGCATGAATAAGCTTCATGACAACGTCCTTTGCCCCAACGTAATCCAGCTGTTCCATACAAGCGCAGTACTGATCCACCAAACCAGTTGCTGTTGTGCGCAACGTACCTGTATGGTCCAGCCATCCATCAAGATTGGGAGTAGCGCCACCAAAATATTTTGCGCTCATGTTAAGGGTGCGAGACACCAAATTACCCCAGCTATTTGCCAAGTCAGCGTTATATACCTGCTCCATACGCTCAAAGCTAATGGCACAGTCTTCACCATGAGAAACATCAGTCATGAAGTAGTAGCGATACCCCTCAATACCCAACAGGTCAATCACATCGGAAGGAGCAATGGCATTGCCACGGCTCTTGGACATCTTTTCTGCCGCACCAGTCTGAGGGTTGCGCACGGTAAGAAAACCGTGGGCAAATACATGCTCTGGCAAAGAGACACCAATTGCCATGAGCATAGCAGGCCAAATGACGCAATGAAAACGAATAATATCCTTGCCTACCAGATGGTATTGAGCAGGCCAAAAGCGTGCCAACTGAGCATGAGCTTCATCGTCCTTTGTGCCATAACCAACCGCAGTCATGTAGTTAAGCAGCGCGTCAAACCAGACGTAGGTAACATGTTTGGTATCAAAGGGAACAGGAATACCCCAGTCAAAACTCGTGCGAGAAACGGAAAGGTCCTGCAGACCACCCTCTACAAAACTACGAACCTCGTTCATGCGAAATGCGGGCTGTATAAAATCAGGATGCTCCTCAAACAACGCAAGTAAAGGCTTTTGAAATGCAGAGAGCTTAAAGAAGTAGGACTCCTCCTGCACTCGCTCCAAGGGACGACCACAATCTGGACAAAGATGCTGGCCTATGGTGTTGTGTTCTTCATCAGATTTACGGACTTGATTCTCGGTAAAATAGGTCTCATCAGGAACACAATACCAACCATCATAGCTACCTTTATACAGATAGCCCGACTCCTGCATCTTATTCCAAAGATGCTGAACTGCTTTGAACTGACGGCTATCCGTAGTACGGATAAAGTCATCATTGGAAACCTCTAACTGTTCCCATAAACCCTGAAACAGGGGAACTTGGCTGTCACACCATTCCTGAGGCGACAGGCCATGGTTAGCCGCCGCTTCTGCAACCTTTTGACCATGCTCGTCCATACCCGTCAAAAACTTAACGTCATACCCCATTGCACGACGATAGCGCGCTTGCACATCTGCAAGAAGCGTGCAGTATGCAGTCCCTAGATGAGGCGCAGCATTTACATAGTAGATGGGCGTAGTGATGTAAAAAGGCTTTTTATCTGCCATAACGTAAGTCTCCTAATGACGGATTTGGCATGGATAGACGCAAGGTAATTATTGCAAGTTCTGATTGTACTGCACGATGAGGTCATACGCTTCAGAACGTGGAACACCAAATTGTTTGGAAAGGCTCTTTGCAAGCGCGGATTTTGTCTGGCCTGCTTCCACACCTTGTGCAAGTGCCTCTTGGAGCGTGACAGGAGCATCTGAGGCTCCTGCAGACTCTGCTTGCAGCTGAGAAAGCTCTTGTGCCGAGGGTTGTGCAATCACAATAACGCACTCCCCACGCAGATTTTCTCGCCGAGCAATACATTGAGCAAGCTCAGGCGCTGGAGCACGAACCACCTCTTCGTGCACCTTAGTAAGCTCGCGTACTAAAGCTACCTGACGCTGGGGAAACACCTCTGCAATAACCGCAAGGGTAGCTGCCACACGATGCGGAGATTCATACAGCACCAAAGCACCCGGAATAGATGACAATGCGGTAAGACGCCTGGATTGTTCACGTGCTTTCCGAGCGAGAAACCCTTCAAAAAAGAAGTGGTCCATGGCAAAGCCCGAGGCTACCAAAGCACAAATAACAGCAGAGGGACCTGGAATTACTTCAACTTTAAGCTGAGCATCCAGGGCAGCATCTACCAAATACTGACCCGGATCAGAGACACCAGGCATGCCGGCATCAGAAACAAAAGCGATGCGTTGACCTGCATACAAACGCTCAAGAACCGACTGCGTACGAGAAACCATGACGTTATCATCGCACCGTTCCAGCGGCACATGAATATCAAAGCGGCTCATAAGCTTGGCGGTAACACGCGTATCTTCACACAGTACTACATCGGCATCTTTAAGCGTCTGAATGACACGCGGCGAGGCGTCCGACAAATTGCCAATGGGCGTCCCTACAATAGATAAGATACCTCTGTCAGAGTGATGAGGCTGCTGCTTGTTGTGCTCTGCTTGAAGCATGGATTGACCTGTCATGCCGCAACCCTAACGAAGCATGTCACGCTCAAAGTTGGATAGTGCAATGCGCGCATCCCAACCGGGCAATCTATTGGATGTCTTCCATGTTTGGAAAAACCATGCAGGACAAACAGATAACAAGCTCATTTGCTGGGCAACAAAGAGGCGCTCACGCGCAATGCGCCCCTCAATAGTAGTTGTTTTACCTGGCATAGAAAGAGCGGCGGACCACTCACCTACCATAACGGGCAAGCCGCTCGTACGTGCTTGCGCAAGTGCCTCCCTGCTAGCGCTCAAAAGCTGCTGGGCATTTGTTCCACCTGCCGAGAGAGGCATGGAGGTTGGACGATACAGATGGGTATCTAGCCAAACATTCTCGTAACGACTGGATGCCATAAAATGCTTCCAGTTGCTATGACGTCCGGCATCAGAAAAAACAATAACGGGCCCATTACCAGCACATCTACGAATTTCTGCATACGCATCACGATAAAGATTACGAAGATGCGATAAAGGCATACCTGGCTCCACGTTTAAGCCACGGCGGCGCATGGTCACCACCTCATCTAAAGGCTCAATGCCCAAAAAGGAGCTACGACCAACATAGCGCGCAGCAAGCATGCCCACAATTTCAAGCAATGCCTTACGACGAGCAGGAGTAAAGTCTGTCTTCATACGAAGCGCGTTACCGGTTTTCTCGGCACCGGGAGCCAGCACAATAGTGATAAGGATTTTAATATCTGATGCCTCTGCCCATTCAAAGGCCTTATCCACATACTCGATTGAAGCCGTATGAAAACCAGGCAATGGCCCGTCTTCGCCAAACACATACCAAGGCACCGGTAAGCGCACGGCATTATAGCCACGGGCGGCCATTTGTTTAAAATCAAACTCTGTAATAAAGCTTTCTACATGCGTATGCATAAGCTCAGCATATGCTTCACTACCCAGCTTGTTTGCCAAGGCAATGGGATCAAGCGTTGAGGTTTTTGCAAAGAGCTCGGGGGTTACCCATGACTCAAGCATGAGCCAGCCATCAAGGTTTACGCCTTGCAGTGCTTTTTGCGTCATTGGTGCCTCCTTTGCATACGTACTAGCACTACCTTACTACAGTTTAATAAAGATATCGTTATGCACAGACATAGCTTGCACAATTTAAAGGCGTTTCATACATGTCCACTTGCGAGACGGGCAAGCCTTTTTGCTTAAGCTGCTGAGCAAAGTAATAAGCTAGGTTTTCTGCCGTAGTGCGGAAAGGCAAGATGGTAAGCGAGAAGCCCTCGTCTACAAGACAGTCAAGCGTCTGTTGCTTAAGTGAGCCTTCTTCAATTAAGAAGGTGTGGTCAAGGCTTTCTGCCAGCGCACGAACCTCTTTTTTAAAAACACCAAAGTCCACAACCATATCCTTCATGGTGCCCATTTGCTGTAAGTGCTCTTGTGCAAGGTACACAACTACACGCCAGCGATGACCATGCAGATTCTCACACTTACCGTAGTAGTCTGTTAAAAAATGCGCTGAATCAAAAGCAGCCTCAGTTTTAAGTGCGTACATGATTCCCCTTTATAATGATGCCGCCGCATACCACGCGATTGCCATCGTAAATAACAACAGACTGACCAGGCGCAATGGCGCGGATTGGCTCATCTGTGTGTACGTGAAAACTTTCCTGCCCCGTCTTGGTAATGGTTGCTGGATGGCGATACCCATGATAGGACACCACAGCATCCGCATGAATAACATCTTCCGAAACACCCGAAGGCCAGAGTGCCTGAACGGCATCAAAATCCTGGCTAAGCAACGCCTCTGTATCCCCCATCACTACCGTATTTGATACGGGGTCAATATCTACCACATACATGCGCTTACCAAGAGAAATATGTAGGCCCTTACGTTGACCAATCGTGTAATGAGCAATGCCTTTATGCCTACCTAATACGTTGCCATCCATATCTACAATATCACCCGCACAAGAATTAAAACCCTCTTGGCGCTCAAGGAAGGCTGCATAATCTCCGTCAGGAACAAAGCAGATGTCTTGGCTATCATGCTTGTGAGCGTTATCAAAACCACAGCGCTCTGCAATAGCGCGAACCTCATCTTTAGAGGCAATGTCACCCAAAGGAAGAAGCAAGTGTTCAAGCACTTCTGGCACTGCTGGATAGAGCACATAGCTTTGATCTTTAAGAACATCTGCAGCTGCATATAGCTGCATAATGCCGTTCTCATCTTGCTGCGTGCGCGCGTAATGACCCGTTGCAATATACTCACAGCCTAAAGCCTGAGCACGCTTCCATAACAGACCAAACTTGAGCCATCGATTGCACTGAATGCAGGGATTGGGCGTAGCACCTGCAGCATAGCCCTCTACAAAACGTTTGATGACCTCTTGATCAAATTCACGCGTAAGATCAAACGTCAGATGAGGAATGCCCAGCTTAATGCAAACCGACTTTGCATCGATAGCATCTTCCAAACGACAGCAGGTGCTATTACGCGCAAGCATCATGGTGGCGCCTATGCACTCATGTCCTTGTTCAAGCAATAACTGAGCAGCAACCGAAGAATCTACCCCGCCGCTCATTGCTACAAGAACCTTACTCATACCTCAAACCTCGCAACCTGCCTATACCATCGTCATTGAGACGCACAACGCATCCTCTTTAAACTCCACTGTGCCCAAACTGCCACAAACCAAAGGCATCATAGGAGGAAGATGCCCAATATCTGCATTAAGAATAACGGGAACCGTGTTGTTTATTTCTGCACATGCCGATAAAACCGCCTGCTCTTGCGTAAGACCAAATGCTTGATCATGCTTGCGAAAAGGACGACCAAAAACAAATGCTTGAGCCTGAGAAAACCAACCAGCCTCTGCCAGTTGCCAAAGCGCTCTGCGCACTTGTATGGGACCTAAATCACAAGCCTCTAAAAACCAAATAACGCCATCAGAAGCATACCGTTCATTAAACTGAGCCACATGATCAAAGCGCGTTCCACACAGATTGATAAGAACATCAAGGCAGCCACCAAGCAAACGACCTTGAGCGCGCAGCGTACGCGCAGGCGCACCACTCACAAAGCCAGCTATATCTGACGGCTCTGTTGTGTTGTACGGCACAAGCGGATGCTGCTCGTCCTTACGTGAGCACAACTCCCAGCTGTCATATGAATGCACCGATAAGGTTTGACCTGCTTGAGCAGTTGTTAACAGCTGCCAAGCATCTTTGAGCGCTGGATGCCATGGCTGCATACCAAAGCTCGAGACACAGGGAGCATACAAAAAAGCAACATCACACATTGTTGTAAGTAAAAACCCAAAATTGGTATTGTCGGAATATCCCATAAACCACTTGGGCTGAGCTGCGGCAAGCCTCTTAAAATCAAGATGAGACATAACCTCATTCATGAGCTCGCCGCCGCCTGCAGAAATAAGAACGTCATCTTCAGAGCCACCATAGGCATCCATAAGTTCTTGCGCACAGCGCTGCGGCGTAGAAGAAATACCTATGCCATCATTGGCACGAACACAACTCCATTCATGCACCGCATAGCCACGCCTCATAAACTCCTTGTATGCAGAGGCCGTCGCAGAAATATACGGCTCAATAGTAGCTCCAAAGGAAGGAGCTACTACGCCAATTGTTTGAGAGGGAGCAAGCCGGTGAGGATACTGCACGCTATTCCTTATCTACGCTGTCTTTGGTACGTCCAAGCTACCCTTACGCATCAGAGCGAGAAAAACCGTTGTGCATGCCAAGGCTTGCATCAAACAAGACCTTATCGAGCACATCGTCCGTTTGCACCTTGAGTTCCTCCACCAATTTTTGATTGGTAAGAGCCAGCTCAGAAGCAGCCTCTTCATACGAGAGGTTCTTCTCGATAATGGCATCATCACAGCGATTAAGCAGGGCACGCGCAGCAGCACCAAAGGCTTCTTGGTAACGCTCAATATGTGAAGAGCACTCACGATAGTGAGCATCTGCCAAAGCAGCTATCAAACGATTGGCCCAATAGAAGCTCTCACTCGTTACACGAGCCGTTGTGTTAGAAAGATACTCGGGGTTCTCGTTAGTGTTGGCGTACAGAGGCACCATAACGTTAAATACGTTGGAGCCGTAGGCAAGCCACTCAACAGCCTGAATTGCCTGGGGCATGTAAGGTCGCAGCTGAATAACAAGGAGCTCGCCGTTGCGGTTAATGCCAATAGGACGATACTTACCACGCAAAGAAGCATCCCCATAGTGACCATAGGGATCGTAGGGAGTTCCCTGATAGTGCAGGGAAAGGACATACTTTACATCTTCGATGCTGATGGGGTTCTCGGGCTCAAGACACCAGGGGATGTCATCATCCTCGGGCAGCCAGCCAGCACCTTTTTGATCCCATTCCATATGAGGATTAAGCACGCGATGCATATTCCAAGAACGTGGCGTGTTGTATACATGGTCTGCATCAGACTTGCTACCAAACGCAAGGCGCGGATTAAAAATGGTATGACCAGCTTCTGGGTCTACATCAATCCAGCCTAAGCTCAACTCGTTTGTGCCATCCAGCTTGTCAAGGCGATACTTCTTAATAAACTCACGCAAATCTGCACTTGCCATACAAATGCGCTGCTCGCCCTCTGCATCATCCAAATCAAATGCATCAATGCCCAGCTGGTTAGGCATGGTTACATACATCTCATCAGGGACACGTCGTGCAATCCAGTGATGGCCACCAATGGTTTCAAGCCACCAAATCTCCTCCGTATCAGAAAATGCAATGCCGTTCATTTCATAGGTGCCATACTGCTCAAGAAGCGCACCCAAACGCTTAACACCATCGCGAGCAGAAGTGATATAAGGGAGCACCAGGGTAACCATGTCTTCCTCACCAATACCGCCCACAACTTCAGGCTGATAGTCCTTATCGCCAGGCTTGCCCTGAGCAGGACGATATTCAACCAAGGGGTCGGCGCCTAAAACACGCTCATTAGAGGTGATGGTCTCTGTTGCTGTCATGCCAATGTTCTTCTCATTAACACCAGCAGCAGCCCAAATACCGTGGCCATCTACGGCTTCTGGTACCGAGGTGTAGCGCATAGGATTCTTTGGCAAGGGTATGGATACATGACTCAATACACTTGTGTACGTACGAGGCTGATCAGCAGGTTGAACCACCTTAAACTTTTTGGGATTAAACTCAGTAGAACCTGAGTCCTCGTTGCGCGCAATGATGGTAGAGCCATCGAGTGAGGCCTTCTTGCCTACCAAAATAGTTGTACAAGCCATTATCTTGTCCTTTCTACAAAGGTTTTTACACAAAGTAACATACACCTATAAGGTAATCTCTTGGTCTTTAACAAGAGTCTGAGCTTCTTCTAGCAGGTCAAGACCACGTTCATAAAACATGAGGTTTTTACTTTGCTGCACAAACGATGCCAGAGGATGTGCAGAAACAAATGACATGAACGTCTGGTCACAAGAAAGACGACTTACCATCACAAGCATCTCTTGCCCGCTGCCAAAAGCGCTCTCTAAAAATGCTAAACCATTATCCACATGCGTCGTAATAGCACGAACATCATCTACCATTGTGCGGCAAGCGTTGTTGAATGCCTCCTTAGTTGCCGAGAAAACCATGGAGCCCGCATCTTGTCCTGAAGTGTTTTGCGCAGAGGATTCCATTGCTGCACGGTGTGCCTGTGTACGAATTTGCTCCCAAATAGAAACAGTGCTGGTTAATTCAGCGAGCTGCTCGGAAGACGCCTTGCCCGCATTTTGCACCTCAACCAACTGAGTGGTAGCCTGCGCAACACATTTGTCAATCTGAGCGAGCACATCTGCCGCCTCAGAGCCATCAGTTGCAGACGCTAACGCCAGAAGCTGATGCTTGATTGCTCGACAGGACTTCTCGTACCTTTGTTGCGCATGAACTTCATGCAGTATAACCGTAATAAGCAAATTAACTACGGCAATGCGCTCATCAAAGGGAGCCGCACTTGCACGAGAACGTATAGCAGCATCCACTGAGCCGTCTAAGATATCAGATACTTTATAGTCATCTTCATACTTATGGAACAAATCTAGGTATAAAGAAAAATCCTCGGCAATGCGCGCATCCTGAATGTACTGAGAAATAAGGTTCAGATCTACGGCAATGCCTTCCGCATCATATGCGTAAATCATGCGTGAAAGATCTTCCCAGCCACGTGCCGTAACAATACGTGCGCCCGTTGCCGCAGCACGAACCTTGTAAAAAGCCTCAGGTTTATTGGATAAGAAAGTAGTAATAGCAGGGTGAACGCCATAAGCAACTGCATAGTTTTGCCAAACATCCAGGTTTGCTTCTATATCTATACGCTTCATGCGATCCATCATCGCAGGATCAAACTCCCGTGCCGCACGATTGTACTCAGGTGGGTTTCCAGCACATACAATTACCCAGCCTGCCGGCAGTTGATGTTGGCCAAAGGTTTTATGCTGCAAAAATTGCAGCATAGCAGGCATAAGAGTCTCACTCGCACAGTTAATCTCGTCTAAAAAGAGCACACCCTCAGGTACACCGGTTTTCTTTATAGCGTCATGAACTGCTGCAATAATTTCACTCATGGTATAGCGAGAAACGCGATATTGCTGACCATGAAACTCGGAGCTATCAATGTAAGGCAAGCCCAAAGCAGATTGGCGTGTATGGTGCGTAATGGAATAGCTCACAAAATTGATGTGCATACGCTGAGCAATTTGGGCAACAACGGCAGTTTTGCCAATACCGGGAGGTCCCATAAGGATAAGGGGGCGCTGCATCATAAAGGGAATGCGGTAAGCACCAAGCTCATCTTTGGATAAGTAAGCTTTAATTGCACCCTCTACCTGCGATGTTGCTTCACTGATGTTCATGTACGGCTCCTTAGATGAGCTTAATAAACGGACAGAGATTCAAACTGACCAGCATTAATAGTAAGTTGAATGGCCCATGCAGGCACCAAATCAGGGCGATGATCTTCATCATAAAAGACAAAGGCTGTCTTGAATGGTGGCATAGCTTCTGGATAGATACCCCAGCCATCGGTAAAGTAAATAACCCCCGCTAAATCATCAAACTCGCCTTTTTGGCGTAGTTCCTGAATGTAGCGAAACGCTGGCCTAAAGTCAGTGCCGCTCAACCCACGTAGTTCAATTTTTTGCCGCCACTGATTCATTTCCCCTACACTGGTAATCTTGGTATCACTACGTACTTGCAAATCACACTGGATGATATGAACATTAATCTTCTCAAAAAATGACTCTGTGCTGCAAAGCACGTCGTAGGTGGTGTCTACAAACTGCTGCACAATTTTGCCCGTAACCGAGCTGGAAGTATCAATCACAATGACAAAGTCACGGATACGATTTTTATTGCTGTATTCCAGCGGTTCTATGAGCGGCATATCCTCATACAAAGACAATCCATACGTATAAAAGATGTAATCAAACTCATCGTCCGATAAGCGCATATCCTCTTGATAGGTTGCAAACTGACGTAAAAACTCACGATAATCCACTTCTTCATGCTGGCTTACCATAAGTTGATGCATAAGTCCCCGTAGCTTGGAGCCACGCTCACGCGAGAGCGTCTCTAGATCCACACGCATGGACCGCGCAGCCTTAGACCAACGCTCTTCCGCGCGCTTCATCTGTTCTGGCGTAAGCGATATGTTTGCTTCTTTTGCAGCAGCATGACTGCTGGGTTGTGGCTGGCTGCCAAACTCAGATGACGGAGATTCAGCCTGCTCAGGCATTTGATCTTGCGGTACGGTACCATCTGAATCTGGCTGGCTGGCGCCATGGGCAGCAGCGTCTTGCTTGTCATAGGCTTCTTGTGCGCCGTTTGCACCTTCTGCCGTGCTTGCGCCTTCTGCTTTGCCTAACCCTTCAGATCCGCTTGCCCCTTCAGATTTACTTGCTCCACCAGGTTGTTGGGGTGTTGTCTGAGGCTTGGAGGCAAACCACAATGCATGATCATCCACAAAAAACAGTGGCTGCCAAATGGGCAGCATATTGGCATATCCACCAGTACTAAAACTGTGATACAGGCGTTCTGCAGTCAGTTTACCTGCAAAATCATCATACAAAGACTCTAAAATGGCCTCGATTTTATTGCCACGCTCACCTGCACGAAGACCTACAATATCTGCCACAATCATCTCTGCAATAATGTCACATGCCAGACTCCATGCAGCGCCATGCACATGCGTCCCCACAAAGGGATGCAAGAACAAACAGTGAGCAAGAACGTGAACATAATCATGCACGGGAGGCTGTTGCTTATTCAGATACGTAGAAATCAAATGATTGGCATCTACAAAAAGCGTTGTCCCATTAGTAGAAAAACTCTGCGCTTGCTCACATACCTCAAGCTGCAACAAGCCAATAGAGCCCGCCAAAAAGTGATTATTTGCCACAAGTGTCCCTTGCGTAAGCTGCATAATACGCATCGCAAGGCTCTGTTTTTGCACGTCCACGTCCACCTCCTTTATGAATCGTAGCTCACACAACAACCTGCCTCATATACCTTTTTGCCATACTACTGCAGTGCTAGGACAGTTGCGCTAGAGCAAGAAATCAGCAAGAAAATCATCTGGTGCATCTGGCGAGAAAAGCTCCTGCTTGCGACCAAGAAGCCAAGTAGCTGCTTCGGCATACCCCGCTTGTGAAGCAGCCAAAATAGCATCATCAAAGCTTTTCTCGTCAAAAGCATGCGGCCAGGTACCCACCTGCTTAAGCTGAGCAATCTTGCCATGTTTTGCAAGCACACACAGAAGCACTGCATTGTGTGCAATACATGTGCTGGGGCGTACGTACAAAACCATCTCTGTTACTAACTCTATGTCTGCCTGCAACCAGGTAAGTGCAGCTAGGCGTCCTAAAAAGACAGACGGCATCTGCTGACATACAAAACGTACGACGCGCAAATCCGCACGTGGAACGACTAATGAGCCCATTACCTGCTCTATAACAGACGACCCCATATGACGGTTATGGTGTAGCTCAAGCAACTTTGTGGCTAAGGCAAAGCACGTATCTGCCGTAGCATCATCACGCTCTGATGCATGCCTAATGCTGTGCCACGCACGTACCACGCACGCACGAAACACATCATCAAAAACGGTTGTCTCAAAAAGGCCATCAGAGGCAAGGCTATACACTACATCGCAGGTAGTTTGCAGATTGGTAGGAAACACATATGCAGCACCAAGCAACTCTTCAGTACCGGTAAAGTCTTCAAAAATCTCAGTCGAAATGGTCTGGTCCATAAGATTTAAAAACAAGGTGGGACTGGAACGCACTAAATCAAAACGTGTGTATACGCCGTCATGCACAGACATGGCAATATCACGCCGCACCTGTGGACGAGGATCTCCCAACAGGTCCACACCTTGCATAAGCAACCAGCGCGCACAACTCTCATGCCCGCAGCGCAGCGCCAACGCAAGCGCCCAAGAAGAATAAGCAAACGGTGCCAACATGCTCCACACCCGTTGCAACACCACTAGATTTCCCAAGCAAGCCGCACGTTCAAGCAGGTCAACGCAGCTTACTGCATCGAGTAATGCTGCATTTGCTTGCAACATATCCAGCGCTTCATGCACGGCTTCACCAGAAACAAGGGCTTTTTGAACTGCCTGTAAGAGCTGGTTGTTTATCCCATTTGCTCCGTTTGTCTTGTGCACTTCACATGCCGCAAGTTCTTGAGAAACTAACTGTTCTGAACGGTCAATTGGCTGATTGCTCACGTTGTACACCTTTCATTGCTAGTCAGACTATACCAATTGCCATAAAAAAAGCGACCCGAAGGCCGCTTTCCAAACACAGCTTTTATGCAAACGCACGGTCTAGATACTCAATAATGTCATCAGACTCGTACAGCGCTACCCCATCTACAAACAGGCAAGGAACTTGTTGCTTTCCGCCCTCGCTTACAAGAAACGCAAGGTCATCGGGGTTCTTGCTTATATCGTGCAGGCCAATCGTAATGTTATGGCGCTCCATAAAACGTAGAACCTTAACGCAAAACGGGCAGGTGGGGCGATAATACAGTTGTAAATCTGGAATGACCATACAAATCCTCATAGTTGGTTACATAAACCGCATTACCATACCGCAAAATTAAAAAATGTATAGACCCTAAGTACACAAGCAAACTGCATGAGAATACCTACCACAAGATATGGTTCGTGTTATGGCTGGTAGATGAGGTGTTTCTCATCAATAGCATACAAGGTCGTGTTGAGATAACGCTTTGCTAACCAACGAGCCATACCAAGGTTTTGATCAAGATAGTTGCCACACTCTTCAGGTGCTGCACCAGGAATATCTCCTGCAAAGTTCTGAATAAACTCAAACATGCGTATTACCAAATCAAGCACATCACCTGAACTATAATCGCCAAATACCACAAGGTAACACCCGGTACGGCAGCCCATAGGTCCAAAGTACACCACACGGCTTGACCATTGCTCATCATTACGCAAAAACGTAGCACCCAAATGCTCAATGGTATGAAGCTCTGCTGTGTTCATAACAGGCTCACGATTAGGTGCAGTCATACGCAAGTCAAAGGTGGTTACTACCGCCCCCGTTACAGAATCTTGATCCTTGCGCGATACATACACACCTGGCTCTAATACCAAATGATTAACGGTAAAACTGGCAATTTTATCCATACGCACTCCTTTGACGCAGATACAGCAAGGCGAGCACCTCATCTAGATAAGTATAGGCACTTGGCGCCCTTTATGTCTGAATGGTGCGGTAGGATTACAAAGACAACCATCGCCAAGAAAGGCTTACCATGACTGCATCGTCTAAGCTAGAGATACTTGTTTCTCCTGTTGCAGGTAAAACTATGCATCTGGAAGAAGTTGCAGATATGGCTTTTGCCCAGGGCATGCTAGGACCAGGAGCTGCAATTGAGCCCGTAAACGCCGCGCAAGCTCATGGGGTTATGTCTGTTGTTGCCCCCCTTTCTGGTAGCATTACCGCTGTTGCCGCTCAGGGCCATGCCGTCAGTATCCGCAGTATGAGTGGCCTAGAGGTACTCATACACGTAGGCATAGATACCGTAGAGCTTGATGGCAAGCCTTTTCTTGTATCGGTACAAGTAGGAGATAGTGTCCACCAAGGGGATGTTTTACTCCATGCAGATATTGAGGCCATTACACGTTCTGGGCGCAAATCAACGGTTATGGTAACCATACCAAGCGGTGCAGGTATACCAGCTGCTCAAGATGAAGTCCAGTTAGGACCCCGCCACACCATCAAACAGGGTGATTCTTTCCTCAACGTTAACATCGATGCATTGAGTACTCCAACGCCACAAGAACACACGCAATCTGCCGAGCAAAACTCTCATGGCATTAGTTCCCCATCCTCGCTTACCACACACGTAACGCTTGAAGACCGCATCCCTTGGCCTGATGATGAGAGCTATGCAAATATTCCCGCAGATCAAGCTCTTGACCTGTATCTTGATTGGATTGCCGAGCAAAACATTGAGCCTTGGAATCATCAGCTAGAATCCCTGCTCAATATTGCCGCGGGCAATCATGTGATTTTAGGCACGCCTACTGGTTCAGGAAAATCCTTAGTAGCACTTGGCATGTGCTTTATTGCCGTCTGTACAGACCGTCGCGCCTATTACACCGCTCCCATTAAGGCATTGGTTTCCGAGAAGTTCTTTGCACTCTGCGATGTTCTTGGCAAAGACAATGTAGGCATGATTACTGGCGATGTTGTTATTAACGCAGAGGCGCCAATCATTTGTTGTACTGCGGAAATCTTGGCACAAGACGCCCTGCGCTTTGGCAAAACCGCAGACATAGGCTGCGTGGTTATGGATGAGTTCCACTACTACGGTGACCCTGACCGTGGTTGGGCCTGGCAGGTACCCTTGCTTACGCTACCTCACACGCAATTTTTGCTCATGAGTGCCACCTTGGGTGATGTTTCTGCTCTTGCACAATCCCTCACAAAGCATACAGGCCGTACCGTTGAAGCAATACTGGATGCGCCACGTCCCGTTCCTTTATCGTACGAGTTTGTCGAGACACCCTTGGAGGCTACGGTAGAACTCGCGCTGCGCGATGGTGATGCTCCAATATACATTGTGCACTTCTCGCAAGAAGCCGCTGTTAAAAGTGCTCAAGCACTTGCAAGTTATGGCGTATCTACCAAAGAACAGCGAGAACAGCTTAAGGATGCCCTCAAGGGAGCACGGTTTACCACTGCTTTTGGCAAGACGCTTAAGCGTTTGCTCCCTACCGGTGTTGGCGTGCACCATGCCGGCATGCTCCCGCGCTATCGCCTGCTTGTAGAGCGCTTGGCGCAGCAAGGCCTGCTCCCCGTTATTTGTGGCACGGATACCTTAGGCGTAGGTATTAACGTGCCCATTCATACGGTGCTTCTCACCCAACTTACTAAATATGACGGTCGGCGTATGCGCCGCCTTAATGCGCGTGAGTTCCATCAGATTGCTGGCCGTGCAGGTCGCTCTGGCTTTGATACAGAAGGGCGCGTTATTGCACAGGCAAACGAGTATGACATTGAGCGTGCACGTGCCTTGCTTAAGGCAGCAGGCGACCCCAAAAAGATACGCAAAATCAAGACCAAAACAGCACCTCAAGACTTTGTAAGCTGGAACAATCAAACCTTTGACCACCTCATTGCAGCAACACCAGAGCCTCTCCAACCTCGTCTTAAAATCACTAATTCCATGGTGCTTGCACAGGTAGAGCAAGGTGGAGATGCCTGGACGCGTTTGCATACACTCGTAACCGAGTCCGCACAATCAGATGGACAAAAAGCAGAGCTTTCTAGGCACATAGATGAAGTGCTTGCAACATTGCTCGATGCGCAAGTCATCTCTCGAGATGTTCCTGCAAACACGGCTCTTGGCCCTGCAAACTATACCCTCGAAGCAGATTTACCAGATAATTTCTTACTTACTCAACCCCTCTCGCCCTTTATGCTGGCAGCACTTGAGCTGCTCAATCCAGAGGACCCCCATTACGATTTAGACCTCATTTCTATGGTGGAAGCAACGCTGGATAATCCAAGCCAGATTCTATATGCGCAAGAAAAAGAAGCACGCAGCAAAGCACTTGCCGCTATGAAAGCAGAGGGCATAGACTATGATGAACGCCTGGAGCGTGCTCAGGAAGTAACGTACCCTAAGCCCCTGGAAGACCTTCTAAATCAAGCTTTTGCCAGCTACTGTGAGCAAGTCCCCTGGGCAGCAGACTATGCCCTTGCTCCCAAAAGCGTGTTGCGTGAGATGGTAGAATCCGCGTCTGATTTCAAGACGTACATTAGCTATTACAAGCTCTCGCGCTCCGAAGGAACGTTGTTGCGCTACCTATCCGATGCCTACCGCACTCTCGCCCACACCATTCCAAAGCACTTCATATCAAAACGCTTGGATGACATTATAAGCTGGCTGTCTCTTGTAGTACGCACCACAGACTCCAGCTTGCTGGATGAATGGTCCCATGACGCATCATCAGACCAGGGCACAAATCTTGCTGCGCCCGGTACAACAGACGCAGTGGTTGCTGATCGTCGTGGCACTACGCTGCTTGTACGCAATGCCCTGTTTGCGCGCGTGCGTCTTGCTGCCTTTGGTCGTACCGATAAGCTCGGGGAACTTGATGCGGATTGGGGCTGGCGCGAAGCAGTATGGCAACATGCACTTGATGCCTACTTTGAAGTGTACGCAGACATCCTTCTTGACGCAGATGCTCGCTCTGCCGCCTTTGTTCAAATTGATGAGTCTGACGAGAAAAGCATGCATGTATGGCATGTTCACCAAATCTTTAGTGACCCAGAAGCTGACCACGCTTTTGGCATCTGGGCAGATGTAGATTTGGATGCCACTCAGGAAGAAGGTTCGCCTGTCTTTACTAACTATCGTGTGGGCTTTTTTGAGGATGTACACCGTAACTAATATTCGCTGGTAGAATTATCTATCCGATGTTGTATTTGCTTTTGAGAGGATCTCATGGCTCTTAACTACCAAACTGCACGCTACGAAGCCTCATTTGGCACAACCCAGCAGCTCCCCAAATCCACAACTCCAGAGATTGCTTTTGCTGGACGCTCCAATGTAGGCAAGTCCTCGCTGCTTAATAAGTTATTTGGCCGTAAGGCACTTGCTCGTGTCTCTTCTCAACCTGGTAAAACAGCAAATATAAACTTCTTTTTGGCAGATGGCATTCGCTTTGTAGACCTCCCTGGCTATGGATTTGCCAAGGTCAATAAGGGTGAGAGACAGCGATGGGCAGATCTTATTGATGGCTACTTTAGTGATGACCGCAGCTTTAATCTGGTAATTGCGCTGGTAGACATTCGCCATGATGCTCAAAAGCTGGATATACAGATGTTGCAATTTCTTACGTCAAACCAGATTCCCTTCATTGTTGCCCTTACCAAGGCAGATAAGCTCAGCAAGGCTAAGCAAAACTCCCAAGCCAATGCACTTGCCAAACAGTTTGGCATTGACCGTATGGCGTTAGTCATTACCTCTTCGGAAACTGGACAAGGCATAGATGAGCTTAAGCGCTTTATTGCTCAGGCCGTAGAAATAGATTAGTACCCGCTACCCCTACACAAAGAAAAAGGTTGTATGTCTCAAGACCTATTTGATACAAATACCCCTGATCAAACTACGCATCAGGACCCCATATTTGTTGCAGAGCAAGCCCATCTCACGCAGACCTATAACAAACTGATTGAGTTGCGCGATGCCCTCAATGCGGAGCTCGAAGCTGCTCATGAAGGTGCAGCTAAAGACCTCAAAGATCTCTCGGATGAGATTCGCGTGGACTTTGGCGGCGCAGATGAAACCATGGAAACCCTCGCAGCCATCGAGACACTCAACGCCGTTATTGATGCCTATAACCAATACCATGATTTCTCGGTAGATAAGTTGCGTCGCATTCTTCTTGCACTACAGCGCCCCTATTTTGCTATGGTTCGCCTGCAGATGCGCCCCAACCGTCCTGCCCGTGACATCTACATTGGTGCCGCAGGAGTTACGGATGACGCACGGCGTCCTCTTATTGTGGACTGGCGCTCCCCTGTTGCAGAGACCTACTACAATCAGCAAATGGGCGAGACCTCTTATCTTGTGGATGGTAAAGAGCGCAAGGTTACTCTTGAGCTGCGCCGCCAATATGACATCTCTCGCAATGTGCTCCATAACTATTTTGATACTACGATTGCCATCCAAGATTCCATGCTGCTTAACACGCTTAAGAAGCATCACTCCAAGAAACTCCAGGCAATCACGGCCACCATCCAACGAGAACAAAATCAGATTGTTCGGCATGAAGATGTGCCTGCGCTGCTCGTTGATGGAATTGCTGGCTCTGGCAAGACCTCTGTTTTGCTGCAGCGCATTGCATACCTGTTCTACCAAGAACGAGAAATTCTTCGCCCTGATCAGGTCTATCTCTTCACGCCTAACAGTGTCTTTGAATCCTATATTGACCAGGTGCTCCCCTCTCTTGGCGAGTCAAATCCGCAGGTTTTTACCTGGAAGAGTTTCATGTCTGAGCTTGGTCTTTCCGAGCGCAATTCTGGCGCTACCGATTCTTTGGATAGCCTCAACGCTCTAGAAGCAGCACTGCCTCATCTTAAGCTCCAACGAGAAGACTTCAAAGAACTTCGCATGCACGACACAGCGTTGCTTAAGCCCCAACAAATTGCCTCAGCACTTGCAAAGTTTTCTCAATTTCCCCCTGGCCCTAAGCTTATTGCCCTTACTAAGGATGAGTTGCATGAGCGCCTTAACCGTCGCATGGGCCAGTTAGCAAAACATGAGGACCTTCAGGAAGAAATGCTCTCCCTTACCCTTGAAGAGCAAGTGGAGCTTTTTGGAGAATCTCTTAACCCCGTCAATGATGAGGAAACCCTAGCGTATGCCAAACGCTACGTTGACCTGCTCTTCTCGGCAGCTCACGAAGAGATAGAGAAGGCTACCTGGTTGCGTTTTGACCGCATTGGCATGCGTATGCTCAAAACAGACCACCTTACTGCGGCGGAATGGCTCTACCTCAAGATGCTTATTACTGGAACATATGCCCGTGATGCTCGCTTTGTTCTTATTGATGAAGTACAAGATTACACTGCCACACAGCTCACGGTGCTTTCACACTACTTTAAGCGTGCACATTTTATGCTCTTAGGCGATAAGCACCAAGCAATCTTTGAGGGAACAGCTAGCTTTGACGAGGTACAAGACATATTTGTGCAAAGCCATGGCTCCATTGAGGTCATTCAGCTCACCACAAGCTATCGTTCTTCTCCAGAAATTACGCAGCTTTTTGCCAGTTTACTTGACCCAAGCGAGCGACGCACCTTGAGTTCCATACACCGCCCTGGTGTTACACCTCAAATCATGGCTTTTGAGGATACCGATGCCTACCTTGCCCAGCTGCATCAAACCGTAACCCAAGCTCATGAGCACGAAGGCTTAACAGCAATCATTTGTGCTCATAAAGATCGAGCTTCTTGGCTTGCTAAACAATTACCTGATAACGTTGTGTGCGTACATGACGGTAAGCCGCTTCCTCATAAGGGCGTTATTCTTATTGACTTAACTCTAGCAAAGGGCCTGGAGTTTGATGAGGTCATTATCCCCGATGCTCAAGAAGCGGAGTATGACAACTCGGAACTATCGCGTCGTCGTTTATACACCGCTATTAGCCGCGCCATGCACCAAGTAACAATTTTATCCCAAGGCACACTCAGTCCCGCACTCAGCCCCGCGCTCAAGGAAGTGCTTACGTAAACAGTTTGTGCGCAGTTGCATCCAACAACTGCGCCTCTTTGGTGTCATGAGAAGCCACCAGTAAAGCACGGCCGTTTAGGTGCTCTAGGACAAATTGTGCTGCACGTTTGTGAGTTTTTGCATCCAATGACGAGAACGGCTCATCTAGCAGCACCACCTGTGAATCATGCAAGAGGGCACGCGCCAACTCCACACGGCGACGCTGACCACCTGACAACTGGCAAACAGGCACATCCACTATAGCTTCAGGTTCATCTTGTATCAGTAGTTCACGCAACGCTGCACGAATCTCTGATTCTGATCTGTAAGCACCACATACCAGCTGAATGTTCTGCACAGCAGACAGTGCTTCCACCAACACGGTTTGTTGGCCCATGAGCGAAAACGTTGTTTGAGGAGCAATGGAGCGCTGACCTTTTATGAGTGGGATAAGACCCGCAATTGTATTGATAAGCGTAGTCTTGCCTGCGCCTGAGCCATCACAAATAACTACACGCTCCCCTCTGTTTAAAACAAAATTGAAAGCGGTAGCTGTGTACTGTAAGTCATGCCCCAACGTTGCATCACAAAAACGTACAAGCTCTCTTATATTAGTAGATACAGATGGTTGAACACTCGTATGCGCGCCCACGCTCGATATAACAGAGCGCGGGAAGGAACGTTTTAGTGCCCACAAACCAGACTGTGTAAGCAGCCATACAAAGCACTTCTCGCTCAACCAAGACAGCGCTACCACGGCAATAGTCCACGCACATACATCGCTTACCTCAAACAGTAATTTTGCTTGGTAGATAAAAGAACCCATAGAACCTGCGGGCGTTCCAATAAGCTCTGCTGCAACACCGGCTTTCCAAGCCATGCCGCACGCATGTTTACTTGCAGCAAGCATATACGGCAATACTTGCTGATACCCATCGGCCAAAAACTGACGAGTGGGAGTAACCCCAAACACGGTAAGCAGACGACGTAAGCTATCTGAAGAGCTTTCTACACCCTGTAGCACTGCAAGATAAATAGCCGGAAACACAACAAGGAATACGGCAAGGACAGAAACACTCTTTGACCCTACCCACATAAGCAGCAGCACAATAATGCACACAATGGGCGTGCTTTTAAGTGCAGAAACAGCAGGCTCAAGTATGGTTTTACATACACCTGAGCTCGCAGCTGCAATGCCCACTACAAATGCAGCAACAAATCCCGCACTAAAACCAAATGCAATACGCGCAAACGAGAAACCCACTGCCTGTATAAATACGGCAGAGCAAACAATCTGGCTCAAGCGCTCAAGCGCAACAAAGGGACTTACCAAAATAAGTTCATTATTAATTACCCGGGCAATGAGTAACCAGACTACAAGCCACACACTAACAGCACCAATGCGTACTGCCACCTTGCCTAAGGCACGATGAGATGCAATGAATTGTTTAAAACTCCTCATGACGTTGCTAGCTAAACACGGTAGTAAAAATCATCATCGGGAAGTTTGCCACCCACAGAAGCTGGGTCAAACTCGTTAAGCACACTCAAATAGCCAGAAAGTGCCTTCTTCATGGCATCACCTGTCAGACTTACAATATTACACTGAGGAATTGCAGCCTCAGCGATTTTCTCGTTAGGGACAATATCTGCCTCAACAACAAGCTGAGCAGCAGAAGTAGGATTCTCATTAACAGCACGAACCGAGCGCTCATGACGGCTTAGAAAATCTACGATAGCATCGGGATATTGCCGAGCAAACTCTTTGCGAACAACGGTCACACCAGTAACAAATTGGCTACCAGAGCCCTTTGCATACTCATTCCAAACATCAACCAGCGCAACGGGAGCTTTAAGGTTGGTATTCTTGGCCATAGCAGCAGTGGTAAAAGGTTGAGGAAGAATTGCCACAGCCTGGGGATTAGATGAAAGAAGCGCCACACATTCGGCGTGCTCACTCTTAAACTCCAAAGTAACCTTATCTGTAAGTCCAGCTTGCTTTAGCAAGTAACGGAAGGTGTACTCAGGACTTGCGCCTTGGCCAGCCATGTATACGGTACGTCCTTTGAGGTCTGCAAACTGCGCAACAGATGTATCTGCTGTAACAATGGACAGCACGCCCAGCGTGTTGATGTCTATGACCTGTACAGCAGCCTTTGTTTTGTTATAAAGCACTGCTGCAGCATTAGAAGGTACCAGTGCAATGTCTGTATCCCCTTTAATAACAAGGGGAAGCACCTGATCAGGCGCACCAGAAATGGTATACGAATAGGTAATGCCATCAGCTTTTTGTGGTGTAGTGGCAGCATCTGCAGTAGGAATACCAGAGGTATCCTTCATCATGGGCAGAAGCCCAATAGCAGTGGGGCCTTTAAGGGCAGCAACGCGCACTGTTACCGCACTTGAAGTTTGTTGCGTGGTAGGAGTAGGCTCATCTTTTTTTGGTGCAAAAGAGCATGCAGCCAGTGTAAGAAGGGAACCTGCTCCCAAAAGACCCAATGCTTCACGGCGAGTAACCAGCTTTTTCATACCATTCCCCTTTAATAAGAATATATGAGCGATGTGTTTACCTCTCTCATTCTATTAGCTGCATGCCAAACACAACAACAAATCCGGTAAAAGGCACTAGATAAGCCATAACCACCCACACTGTGGATGGTTATGGCTTGAACTGTTAAGGGGATACGCTACTGTAACAGGGTCTTTTTTGCTCGCATACCTTATGACGTTGTTGTTGCATCTACTACAAACCCTGGAAGATTAGTTATTTTATCGAACAGTATTGTGCCGGACTTATTTGTGAGATATAAACGTCCGTCATCTTCTTTAGATGAGACATATGCTAAACGCACAACACCATACTCATTTCCATCCTTATCGATGAGAGAAAACATATTCGGATCGTCTGTTGTTTTGAACGTCCCATTAATAATGGTTCCTTCAGTTTCAACTACCTGCCAACGGTTGTTGTTTTCTGCATGAAAGGAAAGACTACTCAGGCTGCTCTTATGATCTCTATATACACCAGTGAGATTAAACCCTTTGACAGATCCCTCTTTTAAGAAGTTTACTTCTCGTGAGGCTCCCCATAAAAAGATAGTTCCCACTAAAACAAGTACACCGAGCACAGCAACAGATATCTTCAAGATTCGTGTCTTCATGTTACCGACCCTTCATTTGTTAAGAGTCACACTCTATCTGTAAAACTGAACTTATGATAGAACTTAGCAAAAATGTATCACTATTTTATTTAAAAATCTAGTAGCGTGTTTATTCATTAAAAAGAGCCAAAAGACCAGGTCTTTTGGCTCTTAGCAAGCACTTTTCTGTGTAAGTTACACCTTACAGCTCAGCGTACAAGTCCTTAAGTTTGAGCAGGTGCTCGTAGCGCTCCATAGCTGCCTGCTCATTGCGAGCAAAGAGCTCTTCTGCGCGCTCGGGGAACTCAGTGGTAAGACGAGCATAACGTGCCTCATTCATAAGGAAGTCGCGATAGCCATCCTTAGGTGCCTTGGAGTCCAAACTAAACTTCTTGCCCTTCTCGGCCTCAGGGTTAAAGCGGAAAAGATTCCAATAGCCGCATTCAACAGCCTTCTTCATCTCTTCCTGTGCGTGCTGCATACCACCCTTCTTGATGGAGTGCATCTCACAGGGGCTGTAGCCAATAATCAGAGAAGGTCCATCATAGGCCTCTGCCTCGGCAATTGCCTTGAGGGTCTGAGACTGGTTGGCACCCATTGCTACCTGAGCTACGTATACATAGCCATAACTCATGGCAATCTCTGCCAAAGACTTCTTCTTTACATCCTTACCAGCAGCTGCAAACTGTGCAACTTGACCAAAGTTAGATGCCTTAGAGGCCTGGCCACCGGTATTGGAGTACACCTCGGTATCAAAGACAAACACGTTGATGTTACGGCCAGATGCCAATACGTGGTCTAAGCCACCAAAGCCAATATCATAAGCCCAACCGTCGCCGCCAAAGATCCAGAAGGATTTCTTAGAAAGGAAGGATTTATCTGCCAAGATTGCCTGAGCAGCATCGGAGCCATCAGCCTCAAGAGCAGCAATATACGCTGCAGATACATCCTGTGAACGACCATTATCGTTACGGTTCTCCAACCAGGCAGTAGCAGCTTCTACAAACTCGTCAGACACGTTACCAGACTCAAGCAACGCCTGAGTTGCAGCAACCAAACGGTTTTGCTGAGACTCGTAACCTACCTCAAAGCCCATGCCATGCTCTGCGTTGTCCTCAAACAAAGAGTTGTTCCATGCAGGACCGTGACCGCATGCCGTAACAGTAAAGGGTGAGGTAGCTGCAGGATTGCCCCAAATAGAAGAGCAGCCGGTAGCATTGGAAATATACATACGGTCACCAAACAGCTGCGTTACCAAACGAGCATAGCTGGTCTCTGCACAACCTGCGCAAGAGCCAGAGAACTCAAGCAAAGGCTTGTGGAACTGAGAAGACTTGACGTTCTTGGAAGAGAACAGCTCGTCCTTTTGCGTTACCTTGCTATAGACGTAATCCCAAACGGGCTGTTGATCGAGCTCGTCCTCCTGAGGAACCATGGTTAAGGCACTTGCAGGGCAGATGTTTGCGCAGTTGTGGCAGCCCATACAATCCAGAGGGCTCACGGTAATACCAAACTTGTAGCCCGTATCCTTAGGCATCTTGAGGTCGAGCATGCGGGTAGCCTCAGGAGCGGCAGCTGCCTCTTCTGCAGTCATAGCAAAGGGACGAATGGTTGCATGGGGGCATACATAGGCACACTGATTACATTGGATGCACTTACTCTCGTCCCAATGAGGAACAGATACGGCAATGCCGCGCTTCTCGTACTGGGAAGCACCAAGCTCCCACTGGCCATCTGCATTATGAGCAAAGGCGGATACAGGCAAGGAGTCGCCATCCATAAGATTGATGGGGGTCAACAGTTCCTTTACCTGCTTAACAATGGCCTCGCGGCCCTCAAGGGTGAGGTAGCTTGGCTCATCCGTTGCATCTGCCCAATCTGCAGGAACCTCAAACTTACGGAATGCAGTGGCGCCAGCATCAATAGCTTTCCAGTTAGCCTCTACAATAGCTTGGCCTTTCTTGGCATAGCTCTTCTCGGCAGCATCCTTCATGTACTGCAAAGCCTCAGATGCAGGCAAAACGTTTGCCAGAGCAAAGAAAGCAGACTGCAATACCGTATTGGTGCGCTTACCCATACCTACCTTCTCGGCAAGGTCAATTGCATCAATGAGGTAGATGGAAATGTTGTTCTTGGCAACATAGCGCTTAGCGTTTGCAGGGAAATGCTTGTTAAACTCCTCATCGCTCCACTGGCAATTAAGGAGGAAAGCACCACCAGGCTTGACGTCACGAACCATCTTGAAGCCCTTTATGACGTAGCTGGGGTTATGGCAAGCAACAAAGTCTGCCTTAGTTACATAATAAGGAGAACGAATAGGAGCGTCACCAAAACGCAGGTGAGAAATGGTTACGCCACCCGTCTTCTTGGAGTCATACTGGAAGTAGGCCTGAACGTATTTGTCCGTGTGGTCACCAATAATCTTAATGGAGTTCTTGTTTGCACCAACCGTGCCGTCACCACCAAGACCCCAGAACTTGCACTCAATAGTGCCCTGAGCTGCCGTGTTGGGTGCATCAGGATCCATGGGCAAGGACAGATTAGTAACGTCATCCACAATGCCGAGCGTAAACTCGCGCATAGGTGCATCCTTCTTGAGCTCCTCGTATACAGAGAAGGCCGCTGCAGGTGGCTCATCCTTAGAGCCCAGACCATAACGGCCGCCCACAACGGTAAGCTCAGACTTGCCGGCCTCATACAGAGCAGACACAACATCCTGATACAGAGGTTCACCAATAGAGCCAGGCTCCTTGGTACGGTCCAAAACTGCAATCTTCTTAACAGTGGCAGGGAGCGCTGCAATAAAGTCCTTTACTGACCACGGACGATAGAGACGTACCTTTACTAGACCGACCTTCTCGCCAGAAGCGTTGAGGTAGTCAATAACCTCTTCCAACGTGTCGCAGAAAGAACCCATGCAAACTACTACACGATCTGCATCTGCAGCGCCGTAGTAATCAAACAGGTGGTAGTTAGTGCCAAGCTTTTGGTTAACCTTGTCCATATAACCCTGAACAATAGCGGGAAGCTCGTTATAGGTGGTGTTGCAGGCCTCACGGTGCTGGAAGAAGATGTCACCGTTTTCATGGGAGCCGCGAGCCGCAGGATGCTCTGGATTAAGAGCATGGTCACGGAAGGCCTGAACTGCATCGCGGTCAAGCATGGTTGCTAAATCATCAAAGTCCCAGGTAGCAACCTTCTGAATCTCATGAGATGTACGGAAACCGTCAAAGAAGTTTACAAAAGGCACCTTGCCAGAAATAGCGGACAGGTGTGCAACAGGAGAAAGATCCATTACTTCCTGCACATTACCCTCTGCAAGCATGGCAAAACCAGTTTGACGAGCAGCCATAACATCGGAATGATCGCCAAAAATGTTAAGTGCATGCGTAGCTACGGTACGAGCACTTACATGAAATACAGCAGGAAGACCCTCTGCAGCAATCTTATACATATTAGGAATCATAAGGAGCAAGCCCTGAGAGGCGGTATAGGTGGTGGTAAGAGCACCTGCGCCCAAAGAGCCGTGAACGGTACCAGACGCGCCGCCCTCAGACTCCATTTCTACAACCTTAACAGGCGTACCAAAGACATTCTTAAGCCCGCGAGCTGCCCATTGATCTACATGATCTGCCATAGGACTTGAGGGCGTAATAGGATAAATACCTGCAACTTCCGTAAAGGCGTACGACACCCATGCAGCGGCCTCATTGCCGTCCATGGATTTAAATTTTCTCGCCATTTCCTCTCCTTCGAACACAGCGAACCGCTCTCGTACAAGCGGCATGAATAAAGCACCATACAATGAACGATGGCCGACCTTTCCTCCTAGGAGGGCACAGTCATGTTCTTCCCATAATACTCCATGCGCGCGAGTTCCAAAAAAGAAACTTCTGCATAGACTGACTTATTTTTTCGATAATTTCCCAAAGTTAAGTGGGATTTACTTAATACTTTGGATAACGCTGTCCCTATACCCATACGTACACCGACTCATTCACAAGCTTATTCACAAGTTCGGATAAAGTATGCATAGGAGATATCGAGAAGGGCATGCTATGAAAGCGCGGATTTTATTAGTAGAAGATGATACGGACATTGTGCGCTCGCTTTCTGAGCTGTTAGCAAGCGAAGGTGCAGCCGTGGTGTGCTGCGACACACAAGATGCAGCAATTGCATACGCTACCGCTTCACACGCACACAACACCACCGACAAACCCAATGAGGCTGCACCATTTGACATTGTGCTCATGGACATCAGCCTGGCACAAGGCAATGGATTTGCCGCCTGCTCCGCCATTAAGGCTGCCCAACCCAACCTGCCGGTCGTGTTTTTGACTGCATCAGGTGATGAATTTAACACTGTGACGGGTTTCTCAATGGGAGCCGATGACTACATTGCAAAGCCGTTTAGGCCACGCGAGCTCATGGCGCGCATCGCTGCAATTTTGCGCAGGCAACGCCCTGCGGCAGAGTCACTGCTTAAAACGGGTGACATAGTTATTGATGTCATACGTGCACGCGTCACCAAAGCGGGTGTAGAAATTGATCTTTCTGCCATTGAGTATCGCCTGCTCTTGGTGCTAGCAGCACATCCAGGAACATTAATAACACGCGACGCATTGCGTGAGGCGCTTTGGGATGATGCAGGTGCATACGTGGGCGACAATACGATTTCTGTATATATCAAGCGACTGCGTCAAAAATTGGAAGATGACCCCGTAGAACCTCGCATTATTGTAACGGTGCGCGGACGCGGATATAAGGCAGCTGAAGCATGGAACTAATACTGTATAACAAGCATGTACGTGTAGAGCTGGCATGTTTATTGCTTGTTGGATTGCTTTGCACGGGTATTACCACCACTGTAGCTAACGAGAAAAGCGCAGTTATTGTAGGCGTTATGGCACTGGTGCTTATTTGCGTGCATATGGGATGTATACTCTGGCGCACCAAACAGATTGCCAAACTTACTCAGCGCATAGATGATGCATTACATGCAGATACTCCTCTTTCCTTTGCAGACATGCATGAAGGTGAGTTAGCACTTCTCGCCAACCAAATTGATAAGACCTTTGGCAAGCTTGTAAGCTTAAATACCCAGCTCAAGGCCGAGCAGCGGTCTTTGGCAGACTCCCTTGCAGACATTAGCCATCAGCTGCGTACACCCATGACAAGCTTGGGTTTAGAACTGGAACTTATTCGTAAACACACAACAGACCCCGAGGTAGTGCGCCGCTTACGCCATGGCGAGCGCCTCATCGACCGCATGTGCTGGCTCATAGAAACCTTGCTTCGCTTGGCGCGCATTGATGCTGGAACCATTCATCTAGAACAAAAAGAGGTGCAGGTAGCGGGGCTTATATGTGATGCACTGCGACCGCTAGAAGTTACGCTTGATTTGGCGGATATTACGGTAGACCAACAGATTGATGCGCACATCAGTTTTAAAGGTGACTCAGCTTGGTCTTGTGAAGCCTTGCAAAATGTACTTAAGAATTGCCTTGAACACACGCCTGCTGGTGGCACCATTACCGTACATGCCAGCGAAGATACCTTAGCCTGCCGCATTGTTATTACCGATACAGGCAGTGGTTTTAATGAGCAAGAGCTCCCCCACATTTTTGAACGCTTTTATCGCGGAACCTCTTTGGTGGATACAGCAAGTTCACCTGTTAATCCCACAGGAGTTGGCATTGGGCTTTCTTTGGCGCAGGCTCTGATTTATGCTCAGGGTGGCCGCATTCGCGCGCTCAACAAAAAGGACGCAAACGGCCAGGTTATCGGCGCCTGCTTTGAGATTGCCTTTTACAAAGCCACAGTCTAGTTAGCTCCTTGGGCTATGGAGCACATGCGTGCTTTGCGTGCGCGCTTCCTTAAACAGCAGACTGAACGCTCAAACTGCCGAGCTCCAACAAGCTAAGCTCCAGCAAGCACAGCACAATGACAAAACTGTCATCTAACTGTCACAGAATTGACAGGCTGGTTTGGCAGGATAGAACGTGACAATCCACCTGTCGAGGGAGGCATAATGAGCTTTCTTATGGTTGAGCATTTAAGCAAGGTATATGGAACTGGCCAAGCTCAAACCACCGCACTCAATGACGTCAGTTTTGAGGTTGAGCGCGGCGAGTTTGTTGCCATTATTGGCAGCTCAGGTTCGGGCAAATCAACGTTAATGCATTTGCTAGGCGGTGTTGATCGCCCCACTTCAGGTACGGTACGCCTTAATGGCGAGAATATTTATGCCCGTAATGACGAGCAGTTGGCCATCTTCCGTCGTCGTGAAGTAGGCTTGGTGTATCAGTTTTACAATCTGATTCCCGTACTAACCGCACAAGAAAACATGACCTTGCCGGTACGTTTGGATGGTCGCACCGTAAATGACGAGCGGCTTAAAACCCTCCTCTATGCCCTTAACCTGAACGGGTATGAAAACCATCTGCCCAATCAACTCTCTGGTGGCCAGCAACAACGTGTTGCCATTGGTCGCGCCCTTATGAATGAACCAGCTATTGTGTTGGCAGACGAACCCACCGGTAACTTAGATAGCAAAAACTCTGCCGAGATTATGCAGCTTCTTCGAGCAAGCAATAAAAATCTTAAGCAGACGCTCATTGTTATTACGCATGATGAGGATGTAGCTCTTATGGCCTCACGCGTGATCGCCATTGAAGACGGACGCATTGTTTCTGACGAGCGCCGCAATGCCCCTCGTTCTTTGTAGGTGGTGATACCCATGAAGAACTCTATTTTGCTTAATTTTACCAAGCGCTCGCTGAGCGCCAATAAAACCCGTACGGCAGTTTCCATCATTGGTGTGTTGCTGTCAACGGCACTCATTTGTGCAGTATTTACCACAGTAACCAGCATTCACGCAGCCATGCTCAAGCGCACTATTGCCACCGAGGGCTCATGGAGTGCTATGGCACAACATGTGGACCCCAAAAAGGTTGACACGCTCGTAGCAAATGAGCACACCAAGGCTGCAGCAACCTCTACGGTGTTAGGAACAACACAACTTTCTGGTGATGCCTACACCCGCTCCGATAATGGGACATTCCAGATCCGCACCCTTCCGCAGCAACTCAAAGGCACAGCAGATGCCGCAAACAGCCTCACCATTACACCGGCCATCAAAACAGGAGCCTACCCCACCCAAACCAACGAGCTGGCACTCCCCGAGCGCTATCGCGACGTCCACTTTACCGATGCCAATCTTTGGTCTGACGAGAAAATCACCGTAGGCAGCACCATTCATGTAAACCTCTCAGATAGCACGTCCAACGCTGATAATACAGCTGGCGATACAGCCACCAACACACAAATCCACAGCTACACCGTAAGCGGCTTTTATGAGACGGCAATTCCTTTTTACGGTAACTCACTGATTGCTTCAGATAACCAGCTCGTAGCCCTTGCTTCCTCTAATTCTGCCAATTACACCACAAAAGGTCGTGGTATGGCATGGTTTGAGCTGACGGGTTTCTCAACACAAGATGAACTGACTAGCTTTGTAGAAAGCACGCTGGGCACCACCAATACCGACTCCGCTGACGATGCCGCTGATGGTACAAGCCATGATGCGCATACAGACACTGCCGACATAACACGCACGATTTTTCACACTAATTTGATGAGGTATCAGGCCTTGCGCGGGCGCTCGGTAAACTGGGATGCACTCTGGAACTTTGGCCTCTTCCTAGCAGGCATTATTAGTGTGGCATCAATCGTGTTGATTTATAACTCATTTGCCATTTCTGTTGCAGAACGCACGCGTCAGTTTGGCTTGTTGTCTTCATTGGGCGCCTCCAAAAAGCAAATGCGCCGCTGTGTGTACGTAGAGTCTTTGCTTATTGGCATCATTGGCATCCCACTGGGCATTGCAGCTGGTATTTGCGGTGTTGCAGTCACCTTACAAGTGGCAAAACAGGGTTTTGCTGTACTGCTTAATTCCAGTGGCAGCGAGACCGTAACGTTGAGTGTAAGTGGTTTTGCTTTAGCACTTACCGTTGTCTTTGAATTGGCGGTACTTTTGATTGGCGCTGCTGTCCCAGCACTGCGAGCAGGTATGCAGTCTCCTATGAGCGCCATTCGTCAAACAGCCGACATTAAGATGAATAGGCGTCTGACCCGCAAAATCACATCCAAGACACGCTCTCTTTATGCGCGCTTTGCTGGTGTTGCCGGCACGCTCAGCTCCCGCAATCTCTCACGTTCCAGCTCACGTGGAACTACTATTGTGGTCTCTCTTGCCATAAGCGTAACTCTTATTGTTATTACTGGTAGTTTTATACGCACGCTGTTGCCGCTTATTGAAGCGCAAAATAGCTATTCTGACGCAGACCTTGTAATTAATCTCTATTCCAACAAGAAACAAAGTGCCTTAGAGTCTGCCAAAACTCTTGAACGTATTGATAGCACCATCGCTGGCCTTACGCGCCAAGAAAGCGACCTCACTTTCCAAGTGCCCGCTTCTATGGACGCAAGCTCACTCACAGACGCCATGCGCGCATACCTAACCAGCACTTCGTATACCGATATCCCGCCTTCTGACTACAGCTATTACAACAAAGACAGCAACACGTTTGTAAGTGCTCTTTCTGTACATGTTCCCAGCCAAGCTACCTGGGATAAGCTCGCTCAAAAATACACCGTAGACAAGGCACAGGGTGCACTGGTTCTTAATAGCCTTGTTACGACAATTGACGAGAAAAGACAACTACTTGAACCGTTTAACGCATTGAACAACATGCATCTGTACACGTGGTCTAGCGACAATAGCCTCTATCTATTGCTTAATGCTGCCGGCCAAATTGTTGTACCTCTCTACCCTGATGAGCAGCCCTCTGCTGGCAAAGATGGAACAGACCAAGCGCAAGCAACAAACTCTACTGCCACTGAACCCAGCTCTGCCGACGCTCATGCCACCGCTGAACCCAACTATGTACCACTTGACTCTTTGGGAGACAAGATTACCAAGCATTCGATAACCAGCATCGCCCACGTTAAGAATCTCAAATCTGAGGCTCCCTACCTAGCTCAGGAGTCCAGCAGCAATCTTGTTATGTACATGGCGCCAGAGCTTGCTCAAAAGATCATGGCCTCGAGCAATGAGTTCAAAAACCCCATAATATATGTGTATTACACGGCACAAAACTCTGCCAAAGCAACAGAAGCGCTCACTGACGCATTGAATGCAGCGGGGCTAAATAACGACGTCTATGAGGGCAGCTATGAGATTTTTGATTTTAGTACGTACCGTCGCAATAACCAACTGGTTACCCAAACTATGCTGCTCTTTTTACTGCTCTTTACCGGCATTATGGTTCTTATTGCCATTGCAAACGTATTTAACACACTCTGCAACTCCATGATGCTACGCACGCGTGAATTTGCAGTCCTACGTTCTATTGGTATGGACGAGAAGCAATTTAATCGCATGGTATTTTGCGAATGTCTGAGTTATGCGTTGCGTGGACTTGCTGTAGGAGCCGTAATTTCTATTGGTGCGTTTTGGCTCTTTTGGAAGTTTGTTCTCACAACAGCCGACCTTTCCTCCATGGGCACCAGTTTTACAACATTTAAGCTGCCGCTTTCCTCTTTGCTTGACGCATCTATTTGCGTGGTTGTGGTCTTGATTCTGAGTGTGATATATGCACTACGCAAGACACGTTCTACCAATGTAGTGGAAGTTTTGCGCAACGAAGTTATCTAAATCATGAACCACCCTTTTGAAGGGTGGTTCAGTATGATGCACGCTGTGTGCGCATCACAGGCTTAGGCTCATAAGTCTCTAATCCGTCGTGTCATTATTAAAATTAATAATGACACGACGCAACGCATAGATAACAAAAAGCTCTCGAGAAGCGCAAACTTCTCGAGAGCTTTGTTGGTCTTTGTTGGCGTTACTTTTGCTTGTATGGGCCTTTGCGCGCTACAAAGGCGCTTCCAAGCGCTAGTGCTGCCACGAGTGCTACTCCAAGCATGGCTTGCCTGGAATGGCTATCTGCCGTATTTGGCAATGCCGTTGAAGCCTTTTTATGTAAACCGGTAACGCCAGACTGAGCTGTCTGGTTGCCACCCACCGTTCCATTGGGTTTCTCGACAGCACCACCATTGCCGGTACCAGAAGGCTGTTGCGCATCTGGATTTAGAGGCGTATCGGGTGTAGAGGGATTGTCAGGTGCAGGCGGCGTATCGGGCGCAGGCTTGTTGTCTGGCACAGGCAAAGCTACTACGGGCGCAACCACCGCACGCATCATATACGAGCCCTTCTCGTCCGGATCGTACCAAGCGCCATTGGACATACGGTAGGAATGGCCAAGACCAGGCGTGGTTTCATCAACGCACATGCGAGGGCCGTGCTTCTCATCCCCTACTTGGGTGTACGCAATGACAAAGTCACCGCTTACCTGTACGGATTCTGGCAATACAACTTCATTCCAACCCTGTGTTGGCTGTGCCGTTACCTCGTAAGGGCCAAACAATACCTTGCCAGGATATCCATCGGGCTGGTTTTTATCGTAAATGCTGACCTTAAACTTTTGAGTATTTGGAGCAGCAGTATCCTGAGGCGCAAGGTACATACGAACGGACTTAATCTCGAGCGGCTGGTTGTTAGAAACAAGCACGCCAAGACTCTTACCATCCTTTACATCCGTAAGGTACGACTCAGCAGTACCGTCATCGTATGATAGGGTCCGTGTTTGAGCGTTATCTCCAGACGTATCGAGCAAAGCCAGTTTAATAGGCTCAAGTTGCAACTTTTGACCTTCTGCTACCGTAATGGTTTGCGTAGCAGTCTGATACCCCCGAGCAGAAACCACCACGCTATAGCTGCCAGGATAGACCTTCTCTATTGTGGTGGATTGCGCAACAGTTGCTGCATATGACGCATCACCAACATGGTCACGATACAGCTTGACCTGCGCAGTAGGGATAGGCTTGTTGGAACTATCGGTTACCGTAAGAGAAACGGAGGCAAGCTTCACATCAGACAGCACAACATCTCGTACCGTGGTCGTGTCTTCCGTAAGCGTAACGGGAACTTCCTTGGTGCTATATCCGTTTGCTTCTACCACTGCCGTATAGGTCCCCGCAGGAGCGCGCAAGCTATACCAACCACTACCAGGCTCACTGGCTACCTTTATACCCAGTTCTTTGAGCGTAACCGTGCCCTCCACTGGAACAAGAGGCTTTTGCGTAGGAGCAAACGTCCCTGAGGTAGAAGTAAGCGCCAAAGCGGTATGCGTCTCATGTGCGGCTTCGGGAACTGCTGGTGCAGAAGACACGTCATCGCCAGCATCTTGTGTTGCAGCTGTTGCATGAGGAGTAATCTTATTTTTGGCAGCAGTATCAAAGATAGACACATCATCAATGTACCAGCCACCTGCAGTAGGACCATCAAGTTCAGAGCCTGTAGAAAGCTCAAACTTCATCTTAAACGTGCTAGTCAAATACTTTTGAGGAATATCAAAGCCATCAAGGAACCAAAAACTCTTGAGGCGATTACGCCCGTTGATGTTCTTTCCTTCAACCGTTGTATTATCAAGGCTAAAGAGGTCTTCCCAGCTATTCCCATTATCTGCACTGATTAAAATCTTGCCGCGGTCATCATCGTAGACGCTCCACTCATCAACACCCTTACGACCCGTTGTGTTGTACCACATTTGCATATACACACGAGCGCTTGTGAGCTTGGACAAATCCATAGTTGGCGAGACAAGCATGTAGGTTGCATTGGCTTTGCGGAAGGTATTAAGCTCGGTAGCCCATACATGGGGGCTGTTAGGATTCTTGCCTTTTGCCTGGTCAGGTGAAGGCATGGAGCCTACCTTAGAATCAGGGAAGGGGTTGGGGCTATCTGGCGTACCATGTGTCCAAGCAGCGCCTTTTGCATCCGCTGGAGATGTCCACCCTTCATTGCCTTTCTCGAAGGTATAGCTCAAAACCCTAGTACCCTTAGTAAACGTTACCGACTTAACCTCGGACTTTGCGCTTTCACGCTCGCCAATCTGTGCAGTTGCACAGTAATAGTAGGTACCCTCTTGTGGCACAGGTTCATCAAAAAGCCGAGCCGTATAGGTACCGGCTGTGCGCTTATCAATAGAGCTAACCTTTACAAAATCCCCTGTTGGAGAAGAAGAACGATACAAGTTGTACTGCGTAATTTTAGGATTGTCTAAAGGATCAAACTCATAAGATACGCGATAGTTATTCCTTACCTTGATGTCCACATTGCTCGCAGGCGTTGCAGGCAACTCATTGGATGCTGCTTCAATGGCCAAATCATCAATGTACCAGCCAGCTTCCGTCCGCTCGCTAAACCCGCCACCATGGCGCAAAGCAAACATCACAACTATCTTCTTGCCTTTGTAGGCAGAAAGATCAATATACTCATCTTTCCACTTGTTATGAGAAGAATACTTATATAACTGCACATTCTTATAGTTGTACTTCTCGGCATCCGTCCCTTCGTTTTGGAGCTCGCCTACCCATACCTCAGCAGTATCGTTAAACGCGTAATCACCAACACCAAGGTCATACCAGTGTTTAAAGTTCAACACGGCAGAACGCGATTCCTTACTCAAGTCAATAACTGGAGTAATGAGCAGGGCATCTTTAAGGCCTTTATACGTACCATCAAGCTTAGTTGCTACCAGTTTAGAGCCAGAAGCCGCAGACTTGGGGCCAGATTGAGGTATACCCCACTCCCACAAAGGCGTCTTGCCACCAAACTCAAAACCATCTACTTCTTCCTCAAAGTTATTCTTATAGCCAATACCAATGCCATCTTTAACAACGCAAGAAGCAGCAGTTGTTTTACTAGATTTATTGGTTACATCTACAGCAGCAATATAGTAGTCCATAGTACTGCCTGTAGCAGCAAGATCAGATGGCTTAAGCGTTACCGAATATACGCCCTCTTTCTTGGTTCCCTTTATGAGCTTCATAACGTGCTCGGTATACTGGTTTGAACCCTGCTTAGCAAGGTACAGCGTTACACTCTGGACGCCATTATCGTCAGACACCTGAGCCTGCACGTCAAAGTTGGCAGAGTTAAACATGCTCTTGAGCGTAGAGTGCTTAATAGTAGGTGCAGATTCATCTTGACCAGGAGCCAAGATCTTGCCATTGAGCGTGGCAAACCCATTTTTTGTTACATCTGCTGAGGGATTGTTTTTAGCTTTTTGAGCTGCTTTTATAGCATTGTAGGCATTAACCTTGCCATGACCGTACGCATGATTGGGCTTGGTTACATTTTCTGCATCATTGAGCGGCGTTGCCGTTGAGGTAATAATTTGCTCTACTTGGTCTGGCGTAAGCTGAGGATTTGCCTGGTATACCAAAGCAGCAACACCAGCAACATGCGGGCTTGCCATAGAAGTGCCAGAACGCAAGGCATACAAGTTGTTGGGAATCGAAGACAAAATATTAACGCCAGGCGCGCTTACATCAGGCTTGATATCCCCTTCATAGGCAGAAGGTCCCCGTAAAGAGAACTGAGCAACCTTGTTATCTTTGCGAAGCGCACCAACTGCAAATGCCTCGGGATAGCTTGCCGGCGTTCCAATGGAACCCTCGCCACCAGCATTTGAGCTGCTCGTATTGCCTGCCGAGAAAACCGGCAAAATGCCAACCGCACGCCATTTCTTAAGGATGTCGCGGTAAAACTCATTTTCTGACTTACCGCCCCATGAGCTGTTAATAATCTGAGGACGAAGTTCAGGATGGGTGGTGCCCTTTTCATCCGTGGGCGCCATCATCCATTCACCTGCTGCAATAAGTCTATCAAGCGTCGTTTCACCATCTGCATCAAAGACTTTAGCCGCAATCCACTGAGCCTTAGGAGCTACACCCAGCAACGATTTATTTTGAGGGTCGGTTCCCAAAATGGTGCCCGCCACGTGCGTACCATGACCCGTTGCATCCGTTGGAAGTGAGCTGCGGTCAGAGGGATTAGTTGCATCAAACCAGCTGGTAGCCTCCATGCCCGGCGTATTACCACGCCATGCGTGCTTAATGGCAGGATGTGTTGCATCTACACCAGAGTCAATAATTCCAACTACAACACCAGCACCATCCATACCTTCTTGCTGAGCTCTATCTGCCATGATGGTTTTAAGATTCCAAGGTACATAGGCCTGAGCGTTAAACATATCAAACAAAGAGAAGTGAGAGCGCAAACTCGGCTTAGTAGTCTTGCCATCTACAGGCTTTTGCGTATGCACTTCTCCGCTCACAATAACCTGAGCAACATCTGGGCGAGCGCGCAACTGATTCGCTACGTCGGATGTGGTTACCACGCTTATGCTGTTGATAATATAAAACGACGTATAGGAGTGCACCGCTCCCGCTGTTTGTTTACTATCAAGAAATGCCTTGAGGTCAGCCTGCGTGCGCTGTGCATGCTGTTGCAGGGATGCAATGTATTGATCGGGCGTTTGACCACTAGCAACACCTGGCGCCGCTTGCTTAAGCGTTACAACATACGTTGCCATTCCCTCTGGCACCGTTGCTTGTTGCGCGTTTTGGTTTTGAACAACCGTACTTGGTATAGCAGCATATGCCCTCGTTGAGGGCATCATGCATAGTGTTAGGGCAAACAAAAAGCTCGCCACAGCTGCGCACATCATGCGCATGCGATGCTTTGAGCTTCCAAGCGAACTTGGCAGCATGTTTCTCCAATCGTCTAACAATGAACCTATGGATACGGCTACTTCATGTGTGGTGCAAGGTGGAGCAGGAGATTTGCACGCATATACATCACGTATGACCTGTGCATCACGTATAACCTGTGAGTTACATAAAGTTAGCCGTAGTTAACATATGTATAGTATCAAAGTTAGACGATGGTAACTTTGTCTTTCTTGAACAGTCATCTATGACAGAATCGTGGTGAACACTAACTCATATCCCCCAAGATATACCTAGAATATAATTTGTAATGTCGTTATTGGTTTGCTTAAAGAAAAGGTGAGTTGGTAATGGCAGACCTTATGTTTTGGGGGCCCGCTCTCCCCGTTGTTGCGGCAATTATTATTCTCATTGTAATTCTCTCTCAAGGATATATAAAAGCGCCGCCTGACCAGGTATATATTATTTCTGGCAGTAGTAAGAAGCCTCGCTATTTAATTGGTAAGGCTGGCATCCGCATTCCCTTTTTTGAGCGTTTGGACAAGCTATCGCTCAAAATGCTGTCGGTGGACGTAAATACCACCAAGACCATTCCCACCAAGGACTACATCAATATAATGGTAGACTCGGTGGCAGTCATTAAGATTTCCAACACAGATGACGGATTGGCAAAGGCTGCCGAGAACTTCCTGAATCGCGATTCTGAATACATTAATGTCATGGTAAGTAGCGTGCTGGAAGGCAACCTGCGTGAGATTATTGGTGGCATGAAGCTCACCGAGATTATGAATGATCGCAAAGCCTTTGCTGCACTGGTGCAAGACAACGCCTCCACCGATATGAGCAACATGGGATTGGAAATTGTCTCGTTTAACATTCAGAATATCGATGACGATGGCCTTGGTGTTATTGAAAACCTTGGTATTGCTAACACGGTAAGCATCCGTAAAGAGGCAGAAATCTCTCGTGCTAATGCCGAGAAGGAAATTGCTGTTGCACAGGCAAATGCCAATAAGGTTGCCAATGATGCACGCATTGTGTCCGAGACTGCCATTGCCGAACAAAACAATGCGCTTGCGCTTAAACAAGCTGCACTCAAGGCAGAAGCAGACACGGAAACCGCCAAAGCAGACGCCGCCATGTCTATTGAGGCTCAACGCCAGCAAAAGGCCATCAATACCGAACAAGTAAACGCCGAAATTGCCAAGGCAGATCGCGAAGCAGAGCTCAAGATGAAGGAAGTTGCAGTTAAGGAGCAAGAGCTTGCTGCATCCATCCGTAAACAAGCAGATGCTGAACGCTATGCAGCGGAGCAAAAAGCCCAAGCAGATTTAGTAACCAAGCAAAAGCAGTCCGAAGCAGAGTTGTACGCTGCTCGTAAACAAGCTGAAGGCATTAAGGCTCGCGGTGAAGCAGAGGCAGAGGCAGCGCGCGCCAAGGGCATTGCAGAAGCAGAAGCTATGGACAAGAAAGCCGAGGCTCTTAAGAAATATGGCCAGGCAGCACTTGCCCAGCAGATTATTAACGTCCTGCCCGATATCATTGCCGCTGCCGCTAAACCCATTGAGGGCATCGACTCCATCAATATCTACTCTGCAACTGGTGGCACAGCTGGTACCGGCGCTGATAGCTCTGACGGGGCAGGTGCTCCTACATCGAGTATCTCGGCAATTGCACCACAGTCCATTAAAGCAGCGTTTGACATGGTCAAAAGCGTAACAGGCGTGGATTTGAGTGACGTTATGCGCGCCGAGACCTACGATGCCAAAGTCAACAAGCACTTTACCATCAACGCAGATGCTGCCAGCCAAAAGACCCTTGCCAATGCTGTCGAGAAAATCGTTGGTGAAAGCAACACGTCAAAGGTGGACACACAGGTAGATAACGCACAAGTAGATACAGACACCTCTGCATCCCATACCTCTAGCGCACAAGGCAACGCAAGCGGCACTCCTACCGATAAGAACTCATAACTCAAACGGCAGTGCGTGCCACATCATAAGAATCAAACACAGCAAGGGTCTAGCCAAAAGCTAGACCCTTGTAATAGTTTAGTCTGTCTCATTATCTTTGCTGTTCTTCTTATGCTCCTTAAGGGCACGCCTCATAAGCAGCTCAGCAACACAAACGAGAAATACAACCAAGGGTATACCGAGCATAACAATTACTGGCAGTAACTGCCAAACAACTTGTAGGACAATCCCGCGTTTATCTGCCCAAGTATAACCCCAACTTCCCTGAATAATGACATTAGCAAAAAAGACTGTGTTACAAAACCATGCTGCAAAATTATTGCTGTCTGAAATTAACCACATGTAATGAGAAAAAAGAAAGATGCCAACAAAATACAGTGGAGCAAACAGCAATACTGCTCGTATTACCTGCCTGCTTACGCGTTCATAGAGCTCTTCTTTTTCTTGATTTGATACAGCTCGCAAAGAAACGCTTTTCTTTTCATGCTGGTGCATGCGATACACCACATAGCGATAGATGAAACTCTTTTTTATCTGTTCAAGCTTCATGAGCCAACCTTTAAATCGTTTGTATTGTGCTTATATATAATTCTGTTACAACAATGCATCACTGGCAACTCCCGTTATATTTTGCTTACTTTCAGATTAAACACAGTTGTAAGGCGTTACGACGCACCTAGCAAGCACATGGGAGAGCTCATCAAAATACAGTAAAATATAGTGTCGTAACAATACGTGTTCTAGCACGTATTGTTAGCCGCAGACGTCTTAAGGCCTACTTGTAAAGGTGGCATAGCAATGTTGTTTGGTCTGTTTCCTTCTTTTTTTGAGCTGTTGCTCATAGGATTTATAATCTACAGCGCTGTTTCTATCTCTAAGCTGAAAAAAAGAGTACAGCAGCTTGATTCCAAACTGCACAGGTATATACCAGAAGAACAACCGTTGCCTTCATCTGATGCCAAGGCTGTGGTTATGCCCCCAATTAAACCATCGCAAACGCTTACTGCACCCACGCAAGCACCTGCTGCGCCACCCCGCCCAATGGGTGCACCTCCCATGCCCACTGGAGCAGCAGCTTACACCTCCAGCCAAGACAGCGCTCTGCCTACAACACCTGCGGCACCTGCAAGGCCAACTGCTCAGATGCCAGTACCTGTGCCCACGTCTGTATCAGCGTCTACATCGGAGGTGCCCTCTGACTTTGAGCCTTCTCTTAACACGGATTCCTCATCCCTTGAGAAATTGGTAGGCCAGAATATCTTTGGTTTTGTTGCTGCTGGGCTAGTTTTTATCGGCCTGATACTCCTTGGCATACTTGTTGCTCCCTATTTGGGCGACATCATCCGTTGTGCCCTTATGTACCTTTTGAGTGCCGCATTTTTGACTGTTGGCTTTATCGTTGCAAAACGCCAACTATCCGCTGATACAATTCCTTTTGAGACAGAATGGATTACCCTGCCAACCGTAAGACCCATGCTCTCATCAATTCTGTTGGGAACAGGGGCAGGCGGATTCTTTATTTCATTCCTTATAACACGCCTTTATTTTGGATACCTTGATGACCTTGGCGTTCTAGCGCTGCTTTTGCTATGGGCTGCCTCATGCATGTATTTAGTAAAACGTTTTGATTCCATAGTGCTGGCAGTTGTAGCTCACGTAGGCATGGTTATCTCGGTATGTTTTGCTTATACCTTTGGTTTTAATGACACCAGCATCTTTATTGTTATGGTGTATCAGCTGCTTGCTTGTCTTATTGTTGTAGGCGGAAGCCTCATGAGCATGAGAAAAGCATACAGCGCAGGATTGCTTGTATCACTCTTTCTAACCTTGGTAGCAAGCCATTATCTGTGGCAGCATTTTACTGCGGATAACCTCTACTCCTCGAGCCTACTCTGGCTTGTTATTCCCGATTATGCTACGGGGTTTTACTCAAAACTTTCTAACATGTACATTACTCTGATATTCTTTATCCAATTTGCTACTGCGTCGTTCATTCTTTTCCTGCTCAGAAAAGCGTTGATGCAAGATCAAAGGTCTTCTCAACACACTATGAGTATGGCAGCTCATGTAGTAGGAGAGTTTTTATGGCTCTATGCACTGTTTATTAATGTGTATAAGGTTCTTCCAAACCTTTTCCTTTATTTGACGCATCCAAACTTTAGAACATCAGATAATTCTCTTTTCAATCACGTTATACGAGAAACTCTTCACTGGGGAGCAGATGCCACCATTGGTGTATGTATTCTTATACTGATACTTCATGCAGGAATTATTGTCTATTCCGTTAGAAAACAGCGTTTTGATGCAGCTTTAGGCAAAATATCGGTTATCGCCGCATCATATGTTGCAGCAATTTTCTTGCTCATAAACGCTCCCCACTTTATCTGGGTACCCTACGTTCCTCAAATTTCTGGCTTGCTATTTGTAACTCTTGCACTGTATGCCCTTTCGCATGTGCAACATGATAAGGCCTACGCCGTTGCTGGCCACATAATTTTAGGTATTGAGGCACTCTATTTGCTGTGCTGGGGCTACCTGCAGCCTATTTCATCATATGGCGTAGCTGGGGCTCTTGCTCTTTTGGTGGCCACAAGTGCTCCGCTTATATGGTGGAGCCGTTATGGCTACGGTGTTAATGCTGAAGCACAACGAGTCCCCGTGTTGCTGAGCATACTAGTGTTCTTTGAACTGTCTATGGCAGTCATTCCTTTTGCTGCGGATCTTCCCGCTGAACACGTGGCACTTTTTAGATTAGCCCAACTCATGGGGCTATTTGTGTTCTTCCCAGGTCTTCCTCGCACAGCATGTACGGGCATGTCTTTCTTGCAGGCGCAAGAGAAGTCCATTTGTTCCCGTGGTTGGATTGTGGCAGCACAAGTTAATGAGGTTGTACTTCTCTTGAACTTTATAAACCACATCTCGGGAACTACTGATGTGCCTATCCCTGCAAGAAATGTATTTGTCACTACCCTATGCCTTGTATATGCTGCGCTGATACTTGCTCTCATTGTGGCTCGCGTATGGGAATATGCACAGCATCCCACCTATGCCTCCGCACCGGTCCAGGTTGTATGGGCAATTTTATTTACACTTTTGTGCCCAGCAATTTTAAACCGCTTGGGCATTCTGGGGGAACTTGGTTATGCGGCAAGTTTGGTTTATATGACCTGCGCGTTTATTTGCATAGTCATAGGCTTTAAATTGAACTTCCGACCAATGCGCCTTTATGGCTTGATTGTAATGATGCTTTGCGTACTCAAGATGGTGCTTTTTGACTTTGGCGATGGCTCTACCATCTCACGCGTTGTTGCATTTATCATTGGTGGTATTTTATGCTTTGCGATAAGTTTCTTGTACAACTATGCCGCAAAGAAGCTTGCTCCTATCCCTCAGATTAAGAATACCCCCACAGCCGAGAATACCGATGTCGATAAAAACGTCAACGTCGAGTCATAAAGTTGTATATAAGAGTAAGCAAGCCAAAAAATATGCACGCAAATCCAATGGGTATTAAAAAGAAGTTCTCGTGCAAGATTCCATGTGCATCAATATACTCAACGGACATGCCTTTAATGACTAAAAGCAGCATGCCTATGCATACCAAACCAACACCTATTATGAAGATGGGCGTGGTACGTGTTGCGTTTCTTGCTTTCTTATTGGTTTGAATTGGCTGCTTTGTTGTGGGGTTCATAGAGACATCCTCGTTACACTAGGACTAGTTAGGTTCGGCGGCACGCTTACAAATACCGCATGCGTGAAACAAGCTTAACAAAAAGCGAACCAACGGGCGCCGTTGAACACAGCGTCGTTGGTTCACTTATGTGCTACCTATCATGTGATGCACAGGTCATACATCGCATTTGTGCCCTGAGTAGTTACACAGTTGTAGGCATAGCCTCTTGTTTCTTGGCAACATGCTCGGCAACATACCCGGTAATGAGCGGCGTAAGAATTGCCGTCACAATAACACAGGCAGCAACCTGTGCATTTGCGGTTGCAAGAACTGCACCACCATATACAGCAGGGCTCACTTCAGCCATAGCAGCAGGTGTAAGAGCATTTGCCCCAGCACAGCTGGAAATACCAACACCTGCAACACCTGTACCGCCTGTTGCTCGATCAACAAAGAAGTTAATAAGACCGCCAAGGCACGAGCAAATAACACCCAGCAAAATACCAGATGGACCAGCAGCGATAAGGGCATCAAACTTCATGCCGCAGCCCATTGCAAAGAAGGTCATAACAATGATTGCAGGAAGCGCTGTGGTAAGCATTTTTTTCATGCTTGGGAAGAAGTTGCCCAGCACAATACCAATAATAATTGGTAAAACAGCCCCCAGTAATGACCAGCCCAAAGGAGCCTGACCAGCTGCACCAAGGGTAATCATGGTTACTGGAGGACCAACTACCAGCGTAGTAATGGCAACAGCACCCTGCTCATACTCATTGCCGTAATCTGCCATAAGACCGGAGTACATGGCATTATTTGCGCCAGAACACGCTGCAAGAATAACCATTGCAGACAGGCCAAAGAAGTTGTCATGAAGCAAAAACAGTACGGCAAGGCCTAATGCAACGCAGAAAATTACCTTGGAGATAATAATGATGGCACCACGAAGAGCTGCCTTAGGAGCACTTTTAAATGAAATAGTTGCACCCACGCAAAGCATAAAAGCACCCACAAGCGCGGCGGTACCCTTATTGGTCATAGCCAAGGTAAAACTACCCAGTGTAGGGAATACATCTGGGAAAAATGTATTCATCGTAACGCCAAGCAGTAAGGGTACGAGGATATTTGCGCCTGGAATGTGACCCAGAGCTTTAAAGGGATGCTGGATGGAAAGTGGTTCTTTTTCTGCCATGAAGCTCCACCTAGTCCATTACAATGCCGCCGTCGCAATCGCCAATTTCACCATTGACGAAGCTTGCAGCGTCGGATGCAAAGAACAAAATCATCTGAGCAGGCTCAGATGGCTGAGCAGGACGACCCAAAGGAATGATGCTAATAACCTTGTTGTACTTCTCGGGATCATTAGAGAGTGCGGTGGTCATACCCGTAATGGTAAAAGAGGGGCATACGGCATTACAAGAAATACCATACTTGCCGCCCTCCTTGGCAATGGCCTTGGTAAAGCCGTTAACGCCAGCCTTGGAAGCAGCATACGCAACCGTACCAAGCAGGCCGCCACCAATTTTACCTGCAACAGAGGAAACGTTTACAATACGTGCGCCACCACGGTCAATGAAGTGCTGCCACAAAGCGTGGGTGAGGTTGTAAGTACCCGTAAGATTGGTGTTGATGGTCTTTGCCCACTCCTCGTCATCTACCTCTGCAAAAGGAACGGTGCTTACACGACCGGCGCAGTTGATAAGGACGTTAACGTCGCCGCACTCCTCTAGGATGCGCGCAACGGTCTTCTTTACGGCATCAGCATCAGAAATGTCCATAAAGTAGAAGTAGTTGCCCTCGCCAAGATCATTGACAAATTTCTGACCCACTTCCTCTTTGTCAAACGAGCACACTACAACATGCCCGCCGCCAGCAACAACGCCCTTGGAAATCTCTGCACCAATGCCAGAATTACCACCGGTGACAAGTACCAGTTTGTCTGTAAAATCGAATGCCATGCTCTTCTCCTCCAAAATATCGAGAGCTAACAAAAATAAACGGTTGTATGATAGCGCTCACATAAAATAATCGTGTTTTTAATTGTATTTTTCACGTTATTTATGCATTTATATAAGAAAATAGTTAGATTTATAAAAATAAGCTGTTTGATGACTCGGATTAACGGCTGTGATAGCTTGTGCTAGCGGCCACTTGAGTTGGCTGCTGCGTTAGTTTGGACATCTGACAAGATCTTCTCGCCAGCTTTGCCTTTAAGAGAGTCATCGCCATTGGCAACAGCAGTTGTAACATCAGCCACGATGCGCTGCAGCTGCTCCTTGGTTACGTTATTTGCCTCAATTTTAGGAAGTTCACCTAGATTGATGGTGGTATACGCTTTAGTATCCTGAGGATTCTGGGTGCGTTTGAGCATTATTTTAGCCGTTAAAAGGGCTGTATCATACAAAGAACCATCTGCATTAATGGGAGAAATAACGCTAATGTCATAGCTACCATCTACAAGCAGTACTGCGGCTTTACCAGAAGCAACCTCTTCATACGTGGCGGCATGGTAAACATCACTGCCCTTGGCATTTCCATCTGTGCCCTTGAGGTGCAAGATAACAGGGGTAGACTTCTCATTCCAATTTTGAGCTGTAACTTTGATGGGTATGCTTATGGCTTGAGGGTTTTTCTCGTCAGTTTGAAGGACGGCAGGAGCTGTGGCAGTAGCTGTGCGAGACTGCTTTTGAGGCTTGTTGGCAATATAGAGCCCAACAATAATGCCAAAGATAATGAGCAAAGCAAGGCTTATGGGAGCAGTCTTTTTATATGCGCTCACCGATACGGGCCTTTCTGTACAACGAGACATGCTAGAGTCCCTTCTCAATCAAATAGTGAGAGAAAAAAGTCGATGACGCAGCTAATTAAAACAACCTTTATAAGGAACCAGCCGACGGGCGCGAGAATAAGACCAGCAAATGCTCCCGCTACAACGCCAAGCTGAGGGTTAACAAAGCCTTGCCAGGCTCCCAAAATAAGGCCAACGACTGCCAAAAACTTATACATATCAGCACCTCGTATCTACAAAACCGTTAAGGTGTATTTATACTTTAAGGTCATCTTTGTATAGATACCATACCCAAGTACTTGGATATCAATGCTCAAGCGAAAATCAACTAGCTAAAAATATTTTTTAGCATTGTATCAAGGTTTATTCAAGCGCTTGTACGAGAAGCTTGGCCAAACTAGTTTGAATACACTTGCCATGTAAGATGTGAGCCCTGTGTCAGGCGCTCTTTTGCTATATTCCTTTTGCCGCATAAAATTAGCCATTTGTCTTAGTTTATGACGTTGTTTTAAAAAGTTGATTATATAATTGCGCTATAAAGTAAGAAAAGACTTACTTCATGTAAGTCATAAGGATAGGTGTTTACTTATGAATTCCTCTACTAACAAAGTTGCCACTCTAGCTCTGGATATTCTTTTTGCTGCTTGCATTATTGGATACGCAGCCTCGGCGTTTTATTTTAACGTCAATGTGCCCATATTCCAAATTTTGGCAGGAACGCTGGCAGTCATTGTTAATGTAGTGCAGTTTAAAAAGGAAAGAAAAACACTCACAAAAGCCGAAATTATCGCTGAAATTATAGGGATGGTTTTTATTGCCCTCTTCACCTTAGATGGATTGGTACACCTTTTTAGCTAACAGGTGGTACGTTTGGCAATGTATATTGAGCTGGGAGTGTCTTTTAGACAAGAGGTGCGAGGGCAATACAGTCGCTATGCCCAATCCCGGGAACTTATGTCTCTGACATACAACATCTGATTTTGTGTTATATTGCTCTTACAGAGAGCTGCCTTTTATCACAGTATTGGGATTAGAGCCGGCTCTCTTTTCTTAGCTAAGAAGCGTGGAGAGTAATACATTTTAGTTATCAAATGCTTTTGACATATGATTAATGTAACGTTATAAAGGATTTTAAACAGACGAGCCTATAATCCAACTATTGGAACTGGGGTTTGTTTGTTTTTGATTTGCACATAGTTAATAACTTCTTTATAACCAGTGAAATTCGTGCACTATTCATCAAGATAAGACATGCAGTCATGCAACTACAGTACTGAATCCACAGTTACATTAAGCTCGTATACTGGCTAATTAACACGTCACTATGACCGTGATACTTACAAAAGAGTTATGTAATAAGACGGTTTCAGGAGATGCAACAATGTCGACTTTGCTTATACTGCTTTGCATAACTATTTACCTTTTTTGGCCGTTAATCCTTCTAACTATTTTAGCTCTGATTATTCATCATTTTATTGCTAAACATGAAGAGAAGAAGCTGCAAAAGCAACTAGAAGAATTAGCAAAATTACAATAGAGCTTCTAATTATAGCTACGCCAAATTGACAGTCTATTTATAAGACAGCAGTATATAAATGGCTTACAAAGTAGAAGTGATAACGTAACATCAATTAATATAAGAGTTAATGAGACAACAAAAAGAAGTTGCTTGAAATTATTGAGAATTTCAGGTTTGACCTTTCGTCAGTAACGAGAACTTTTTATCGCCAAATTGTCCAAGAAAACCGTTACCGCTCCATCTCTTCTATGGTAATCCCAATGAGGAAAGCTTACAAAGCATCCGGAATGTTGTGTCTACATTGGCAAACAGTAACATGAACTTTAAGAAAGCTTAGGCACAGACATACCATGCATACCCTTAAGGGTAACTAGCCTGGTAGTTGTGAGTGTCATATTGTCAATATTGAGGACTGGCTGTTAGCATAACGTTCAAATAAAGCCAGTATCGTCTTTCAGCGTACTGAATCACGTGATGAGCTATTCCGATAATTTCTTATAATTATACCTACCTAAACGGCTGTCATGTGAGCATTGATTTTATTTTGTCTCCCATTTTTGTCCCACAATAAAATTTGTGAGACAAAAATTGTAATTGTGTCCCACAATATACTTTGTAGGACACAAATGGACTACAAAGTATATTGCCCTTCGGTAATCTCAAAAAGCTTCGGAAAATAGTAGATGGCAGCCCGTCTTCCACTTGGCCGCTTAATCTCAATGATATATCCAAGACCTTTAAGCACGTCAAGGAGCCTACGAGCTGTTTTGGGGTTAATACCCTCTGTATGGGTAATATCAGATGAAGAAAAAATTGGTTTTTCAAATAAAGCATTTACAACAACGCTAACGTTTGCAGATTTTGTTTTATTAAACAAATCGCTTATTACTTGTTCCCGTAATTGAAATATTTGGTTAGCTTTGCGTGTATTCTTCCTTGCCTGAGTTTCAATTGCACTTAAAAAGAAATTACACCAACCAGTCCAATCATTATCTCTAGAAACAGCCAGAAGCCTGTCTTGATATTCTTCATCCCTATGTTCAAAGAATTCGCTTAGATAGAAGCTCGGATACGTAAGGATTCCATTCGAACAAAGCATTAGCGGAATAATCATACGACCAATACGACCATTTCCATCTAAGAATGGATGAATGGATTCAAATTCAGCATGGGCAATTGAAATTTTTAAAAGTGGATGAATTGTACTCTCATTAACGAATTCTTCCCAAGTCGCCATTGCGTCTTCTAATTTATCAGGATGAATTGGTACAAAACGCGCATTTTCAATCTTACTTTCCCTTGTACCAATCCAATTTGGTTCTTTACGATACATCCCAGGAGATTTAAAACGTACTCTTACATTTTTTAAGAGTAAACTATGAGCAAATTTAATAACGCGACCACTTAATGGAATTTCATCCATTAATTTTTTTGCAGCGTTTACGGCAATGCGATAATTAACCACCTCGCGGATATCATCATGCATAGCAGGATTAAAATTTTCGTCTCCAGCTTCATACATCAATACATCGTTTGCGGTAGCTCTAGTTCCTTCAATTTTTGATGAGGAAACAGCTTCTTGAACCATAAGAGGAGAAACAAGCACCTCGGAGTTGGGAATAATGCTTAGAAAGCTGTCATATCGGGCAAGGGCATCTGATGCGCATGCTAATGGTGTTGTTAGTACTTCCCAATCCAAATTACGAGGCGGGAATTCACCATAATGGTAATGGACGCTCATTTTTGTTATTCTTCCTGCTGGATATTCATATACAATTTTTCTTCATTTTACAGTAGTTACAGTTCTGTAAGACATGGTCAGCTGTTTTTATCTTACAAAATTTACGAGATTCTTCCCTTTATAAAAATACTCGGTGTAAGTTTAGGGTTATAGGACAAAATTGCATAAAAATCCCCGCGTGTGCGGGGAACATCGGCTTTTGCTTCATGCTATCAACTAGTGGATTTGTCTACCATACCAAAAAATCTGCTGGCGGTGATGGACATAAGTTTCATATCGGGTGTGATTGCATTATCGTTTCAGGGACTGAAAAAACCGTTATCGAAGGCTACGATCCTGATGCGATGTATAAGCGCTGGTGTATGTGCACAGAGACTTTAGGGTTGCAGTCAACACATGAGAATCTCAACAAGATTATTACAGAGGTTGAAACAAGAGATTTTCGCTGGCTTAACAGTGGTAGAGTGCCAGAAGCGACCTACGCAAGTGAGAGCATTAAACATTCGGTAACGGTAAACAATCCATGGGAGGGTAGGACTGCGCATAGGCTAGCTAAAGTTGGTATCAAACCAGATTTTCAAGTTGACTACAAGACGGTTAAAACGGATGGAGTTGCGCGCAGGGTTGGTCTGCCCGATTTTAGCAATGGAATTGAAATTAAAACACCCAGAGACTCCAATAACGCATACGGAGCAGTAAAAAATTACGTAGGGAAAACGAATGAAAGAAAAATAGAGGTTAAAAGAATGATAATAGACAACACAGAATCTAACTTTTCAGATGATGACCTTATTAAGGCAATAAGGAGTGTATCAGAAGAGCTGGGAGTAAATTACAAAATTGCGTGTCTTACCAAGACGGGTAAGTTGCTAAATATTACATAAATAAAGAGCGGGTGCAATGTGCGCAGTTGTACGCCGGCTTCCCACTCTTTAATGACAGTATACCACATATGTTGTTGATTTAAGCCGCATGCCTGCGGCTTTTTTCATGTACGCAAGCCACAGCGGAAATGTGGCACACACCTCGTGGCAAGGGCAATGCCACTCGTTAACGCCCGAGCGGGCGGAAATCTACCGAAAGGAATAGTTATGGATCTGAAGGAACCAATCACGACCCAAGAGCGCCTTGATGAGATTTTGAAAGAGCGACTAGAGCGAGCAAAAGAGCAAGTGCGCAGCGAGGAATCATCCCCGCGTGTGCGGGGAACATTAGTAAATGATAGCTCATGATAGTAAATGATAGGAATCATCCCCACGTGTGCGGGGAACATTTCATAGGCTAATCATAGAAAACATCAGGAGGATAATCGGGAAATGATTCGCTGAGATAGTCATGTCCAGCTACTATGCTCTTTTTCATTAGCTCAATAGCTTCTTTCGGTGTAATCCCGCAACCTTCTGTCCCCCAGTCACAATCAGGGAACATTTCCCAAAATTTACTGCTCACCTCTGCATTCTCACCACGCGAAAGACCCCTCCAATCTATGCACTCCATGATTACACCTCCTTTAAGATTTCCTTAAACACATCATACGATTTAGGTAGATACCTTTTCAAGGTCTCTAGTACTTCGGGATTGCTCATTGTTGTTTCATAGAAGTGTGCAAATGTTTCTGTTGAAAGTTTAGCTTCACCAGAACGTTTCCAGTAGCTCTTTCTATGAACAGGAAAACCGTACTTATCTTCACAGCAAGTCCCATTTGTTGCACCATTGATAATGTCTGATATGCCGCCCATAGCAGTGGGGCTGTCAGTCCATATTACTGAAACATCGTAAGTCAGGATTATCCCCGCGTGTGCGGGGAACATTACTTTAGCGATAGACTCTGCTGCCTGCTTTAGCTCGAGCAGATTAAGCCCCTTAGTTTGTGCAGCATCGAGCATTGCAGTAATGCCTACCTCGACGCGCTTCTCATTATAAATATCGTCCATGCTATGCCTTTCGTGGTCTATGAGCTGCAGGGGGGTTCTTCTTACGCTCATTTACGCTTGCAATGGTAATCATGCGCTTACCACCAACAATAGTGCCATCAAGTGCGCCGCTGTCGATAAGCTGGCTAATACGTCCTCGTGATACGCCCAACTCTTCTGCTGCTTGTGTAACAGTTAGGCACTTGGTGCTCTCAACGAATAAGTTATCAACTTCAACACACAGCACTACCTGAGGAGGATTACTAAACACTGCTCGCGGTAACTTCTTGCCTTGCTCTATATAATCTGCAATAACAAACCGCAGCGCAGCCGCAATATTCTCAACAGCTTCCTTGATATTGTCTCCGCCGCTAGATACACCACAATTAGACGGAAATACAGGCACGCAGCCAACCCAGCTACCATCTACACGCTCAAGAATAGCCTCATAAACATATGTCATACGCTCTCCAATCCACATAGAGGTGGCGGGGGCTTATCCCCCGCCTTGCCTACCAACCAACTGATTTACATATACTTGCATATGTCCCTCGGGCTAAATGCTTCCCGAGACTGCCGGGGACTGTAACAGGGATCATCCCCGCGTGTGCGGGGAACATGGAGTATTATGCGTAAGGAATGGCAGCTGACTGGGATCATCCCCGCGTGTGCGGGGAACATAAACTAAAAAGCTGGAGCGTACTACAGATGCCGGGATCATCCCCGCGTGGGCGGGGAACCTGGTCCATTCTGGGCGATGTTTTTAGCCTGGTTGGGATCATCCCCGCGTGTGCGGGGAACATTGAGCCAGCGAGATTGCTGCCAGCCCCGAACAGGCCAAGTTTTTTCAAGAGCATACATTACATCTTTTACTATGTTTGGATAAGTTAGCTGAGGAGGTAAACTCACTGTGCATGTTGCTGCAAGCCTAGCGACTTCATCATCAGGAATCTCTTCTCCATCTCCGAGTGACTGAGATTCCCTATCTGAATAGACTGTACTATCAATCCAAGGTAGCACATAATACTTACCTTTTTGCTCCTGCACCATAATGACTTCCATTGATTCTTGTGAATCACGTACTGTTGCGCGGCCAACTGCTTCATCAGTGATGGACAGCGATTCATTGAGCCACCCTATGAGGTTCATTGGTCGTTTTATTTTTGGATTGTCAATAAGCCACGTATGAGCACGTGCGGCGGATTTATCTTGCTTCTTCTTAAGCTTTACCTCTTCATCATAATATTGTGACATCCACTCAGATGGAATATTAAGTTCTTCTGAAGAATCAGATTCAATCGCATAGACACACTCAACAAGACTTGCAATATCATGGGGCAAATTAACATTTATTCTAGACTTTGCATCTTCCATACCACGCAATGCAATGATTGTTCGCATAAGCAATGCTTGCGGATACACCGAATCAACTCCCTTAGCAAAGGTAAGAGGACTATCCTTCCAATCATTAACGCCAGTAATGAAACAGCGTGCTGTACGCAGTTGAGCTGGCCGATCTTTTGATTTTTCTCCATGTTCATGACGATGCAAACGACCCATACGTTGTAGCAGTAAGTCAATAGGAGCAATATCACTAAACATTACGTCGAAATCAATATCCAGCGATTGCTCCATGACTTGTGTGCCCACGACAATAAGCTTTTCTGGACGTTTTGTTCTGTCTTTCCCTAACAAATCCAATAACTCTGCATCATTTTTCAGACGATCAGCAGCCACAAAACGAGAATGAACAAGCTTTAATTCCGTGCCATGCAAGGTATCATCAAGATGTTCTTGTAACATACGATACGTTGTCTGTGCACGTTTTACAGTATCGCGCAATATGCAGGCACAGCCACCATTTACAAGTAAGCTAGATAACTTTGCAACAAGTGCGCTATCACTGTCTGAGACAAATTCAACAGCAACATTCATTCCATCTTCTTTAATAGTGCAAGGTTTAAAGAGAGGACTTACGCTTGAGTTCCGGGACAGAGCAGATATGACTGGATAAGCTGGTTTACCGTTTGACAATCGTGGAGCACCTGGAATCTCAAGCTGATGAGAGCGCCGTGTCCTGTTGTTATCACGCCCACAGTATGCCTTCATAAGAGCTTTGCGTCTTGCAGGTGGCAGTGTTGCAGAAAGTAAAATAACGGGGACACCATAGGCACCCAACCAAGAAAGCACGCGATTAAGATAGGTGCTCATATAGGTGTCGTATGCATGCACCTCATCAATGATAACAACTTTACCCGCAAGACCAAGATGTCTAAGTTGAACGTGTTTAGTTTTAAGTGCAGCCATAAGGAGCTGGTCCACAGTACCCACCACAAAAGAAGCAAGCAGACCTCGTTTACGACCGCCAAACCATTGATGAGCAATCACTCCTTCTCCATCTAAAATAATATGTTCATAGACATCTCCCATTGAACTTGAATGCCAAGTTTTAAGTTGTGAAAAATCTAAGTTCAATGCAGCTTTACTGTGCAGTAGCTGCATTGATTGAGTAGGAGCATCAAATGTTGCAATAACAGTATCCAACCAGTCCTTAACTCGAGCAAACATAGCATTTGACGTCGCCATAGTTGGCAATAAATATGCAACGCCTCCACTACCAAACTTACCTGCAAGCACCTCCGCACAAAGTAAAGATGCTTCCGTTTTTCCGTTACCCATAGGTGCTTCAATAATAAGAAGGCTCGGTTCCTCCATCTGCTCCGCTGCTTCAAGTGCCGCCATCTGTGCCGGTCTCAGATAAGCATGCTTTGGAAAGCCCATAAAACGTTCATGAAAGAATTGGTTAAACGCGTCAGGACTATTACATAGGGAACACAAGCCATTCCAAGCTTTGGGCAATCTAAGTTTTTCCCATGCTTCATCTGCACGCAGCTTCAAATTATCTGCGCTTTCATAACCATTGGTAAGTGGAAAAAAATCTATATTCGAAGCAATCCAGTCTGCCATAATAACTAATGCCGTAAGCAATACTTCAGCTGGCTGTAATAATCCATTCTCTTTCAGATTGTCTTCATATCGAGATAAGCCAGAAAAATCAAACATCCAATTAAGAAGCTCTGTTTGCGCAAATTTCCAACTATCATTTCCAAGAACTTCACTCGGAATAGAAGCATTACTCAACTCATCAATGGCATCATCAGATGAAGGAGGCATACCATGATGGCCACCTACAATGCAAGAATATGTACTTGGAAAGTTCCAGCCACGGTTTTTTAGCCATATATCCAAAACCGCTTCACCCATAAAGGCATGAGATTCATTTTTACTACCCATCCTATAGGGAGATGGAAGAACTAGACCAGCAGTCAAAACGCTTTCTGCACGCTCAGGCACTTTACACTGAAAATTAGGTGTAGCTTTTCCAATGTCATGAATTCCAGCAAGCCATACTAAAAGAGCTTCAGCTATAGCTTCATCTCCACCTACAGCGCTAGCTATAACGCGTTTTTCTGAAGTAGGTAACCAATCACGCCAAAGATACTGCGCGGTATTGGCGGAATCTACCATATGGACATAGAGTGGCAACCAATAACCACGCTGCTCATCATTGCTCATGTCAGTTTTTGCCCATAAAATACGAGCTTCTGGTGATAACGATATTCTGGTTGCCCTCATATACTCACACCTTAATCATATCTACCTTTTTTGATACCTTGTAATAGGTAACATGATAAGGGGCCTTCGGGTCCCCTTTGCTTTAGGGTAGTTATTAGCCCTATTTATGCTACCTTTCAAATCGACCAGCGGTTTGTCTTATTCTATAAATGCACCTTTTTGATGCATTGAGTTAAAAAATACCAATATTTTGGTAGACAAAAAGATAGCCAGAGCTAGGTACTTATCAAACGAGTAAGGCAGCAGGTTCATACTTCGGTCGAGAAAATCTATCGAGAAAATCTAAACGCTGCATGCCTTACTCCACATAAAACTAGTCATCCAAATGGTCTATTGCATACTGAGCTTCATCTGCCGTGAACTTCTCGCCATATTGCGAGGTTAATTGCTCATAAATGTTGTTCTTAGACATGGACATACGGTCACGATACGTCTTGGCTTTTTGGAGTGCGTTATTATTCCAGTCCGCCTTAACGTGGTCGATAGCATATTGAGCTGCTTCTGGCTCAAAACCCTCGCCGTACTCAGACGTTAGCTGCTCATAAATGCCCTGCTTGGACATATACATACGGTCGCTATAGGTTTGTGCTTTCTTAAGAGCAGCCTTATGCTCCGCGGGCGCCTCAGGTTCCTTGAGGTTCTTTACGGCATTGAGAATATCATCTGAAGCTTTGTTAACCTCTTTACTTGTAGCAGAGGTGTTATCCAAAACCTTCTTTGCATTGTCCAGCGCGGCAGTAAGCTTTGCAACACTTTCTGGCGTATAGCTAGCAAGCCAATTTTGATCTGCATTGATGTATTGGTCATAATTTGCCTGCAGTTTAGAAATCTCTTCACTTGTAGCTGTCTTATCTTTTTCTTCTTGCGTAACCGCCGGCGCGGATGCAGTTGTAGATGAAGCGTGTGAGGAATCTGATTGCTTTTTATTGCCGCTACAGCTACCAATTATGCAAAGCAGCACAAACACAATCGCAGTAATCTTAAACCATTTTTTCTTCCAAAAAGGATTCTTGCTGGGCATTCCTGTACCTCCAATACTGGCAACAACGGTTGTTTTCTCTGGTGCCTGAGGCGCATTGGTAACCACGTTCTTGTCTTCTGACATGTTTTTCTCCTTACTTCAATGTAGAGCCAGCTGTATTACCTACTTAGCTACTGCCTTTACAACTGAAATGACCTTGCGTTATACGATATGTTTTACATCGTGAGGAAAGCATATGACTTATTGCTGCGCCAGATGTCCATATATTGGGACAGTTATCTAAAAGCCCAATTTAGTCGCATATATTGTGCGTTCACCCGCAGATTTCTACCGCACAGCGCAAATACTATAAAGATTATTTGAAGTTCCAAGTATTGACTTACGCTCCTGCTTAAAAGACAGCAAAAAGGTTGTTTACAAAAATACATAGAACGATGGCACTACCAAGTTGTTATCACACCTTGTTATCGCATCCTATGTACACACCATTGCGTAGCTTTACAAAGGAGCTTTTTATGTCCACTCGTACTGCCGCCTGCGCTACAGACTGTACTACCGCCTGCACAAACACTCCCGCAAGCACCAATACCCCCGCAAACACCAACAACAAGAACGACGATAGCTTTTTTGATGCAATCATCATTGGCGGAGGCCCTGCCGGACTTACCGCTGCTATTTATCTTGCTCGCTCGCGTTATCGCGTGCTCCTTGTCGAGAAAAACGAGTTTGGCGGCCAGATTAACATCACAGAAGAGGTTATTAACTACCCCGGCATCGAGCGCACAAGCGGCCGAGAACTCACCCGCGCCATGCAAAAACAAGCAGAATCCTTTGGTGCCACACTACTCATTGCAGAAGCCACCAGCATTGAGGTAAGCAAAGACATCAAAACCGTCCACACTACCGCGGGCACCTTTACCTGCTATGGAGTCCTTCTTACTATTGGATGCGCACCCCGCTCCATTGGCTTTCCTGGTGCGGTCAAGTATAAAGGCTGCGGCGTAACATACTGCGCTACCTGCGATGGAGCATCATTTAAAGACAAGGATATCTTTGTAATTGGTGGCGGATTTGCCGCGGCCGAGGAAAGCGTCTATTTGGCTCAATTTGCCAAGCATGTTCACATCCTCATGATTACCGATGACTTCACCTGCGCGGCAGCAGCTACCGAGAAAACCCGTGCACACAAAAAGATTTCTATCCATCCCAACACGGAAGTGCTCGAAGTAACAGGTGATTCAGTGCCACGTCGTCTGCTTACGCGCAATACTAAAACAGGCGAGCGCAAAGAGTACCTTGCCCCAACTGGTGATACTTTTGGCGTGTTTATTTTGGCAGGCTATACCCCAGATACCAATTTGGTTAAAGGCGTTGTAGAGCTCAATGAACGCGGATCCATTATAACGGACCATAACTGTCGCACTTCTGTTGAGGGTGTCTACGCAGCAGGTGACGTGTGTATTAAAGAGCTTCGCCAAGTTGCCACTGCGGTAGGTGAAGCTGCTCACGCTGCAACAGATATGGAACACCACCTCAAAGCATTGCGGGAGCGCTACGCCTAACCCACTTTTAAATAGTTAGTGGAGTTTAACTAAAAATGTTACTTTCTTTGTATCAATAAGAGTAAGAATGGGGTAACTTAAATATATCTACTGTCCCAAGCGCATCGCACATACGTGTGCAGCGCATCCAAGGAGGTATGTATGTCTCTTATCGGTAAAGAAATTAGTGACTTCTCTGTTCAGGCATTCGTAAACAATGATTTTAAAACGGTAACCAAGGCTGATGTTTTGGGCAAATGGTCTTTGTTCTTCTTCTACCCTGCTGACTTCACCTTTGTTTGCCCCACCGAGCTGGAAGACTTAGCAGAAATCTACGCTGATTTTAAGGCAGAAGGCTGCGAGGTCTACTCCGTGTCTTGTGACACTCACTTTGTACACAAGGCTTGGCATGAAGAGTCCGAGCGCATTGCCAAGGTCACCTACCCCATGTTGGCCGATCCTGCTCACGTATTAGCCCAGGACTTTGAGGTTCTTATCGAGAATGACGGCCTGGCAGAGCGCGGTGCCTTTATCGTAGACCCTGAGGGCCGCATCCAGGTATATGAGGTAACCGCTGGCGGTATTGGTCGTAACGCCAAAGAGCTGCTGCGCCTTGTTCAGGCTGCAAAGTTTGTCGCCGAGCATGGTGACCAAGTATGCCCCGCTAAGTGGCAGCCTGGCGATAAAACCCTCAAGCCCAGCCTCGACCTCGTAGGTATGCTATAAGCTGAAGCGCTCGCTTGGGCGCAACGCTCTATTACTTTGTTTACTTCCCCCATCCGGGAGGATTGCTCTTGGCCCGGTGCTTATAGCGCCGGGTTTTTCTTAGTTCTTCTAAGCTAGCTTTCCGAGCAGTTCTTCTCGTCGTTACTTGTCTTCATAGAGGAGGCTCCATGACACAATCCCCTGCGTCCGCGGCAGCTGCCACAGACGCCACTTTGGACAAACACAACATGTATGACGCCATTATTGTAGGCGGAGGCGTTGCTGGTCTTACCGCAGCTATCTATCTGGCGCGAGCTCGCTACCGAGTATTAGTTATAGAGAAAGACGAGTTTGGCGGCCAGATTAACATCACAGAAGAGGTGGTAAACTACCCAGGCATTGCCCGCACCTCAGGGCGTGCACTCACTAAAACCATGCGTGAACAAGCAGAGGCCTTTGGTGCAGAACTCAAGCTAGCTCAGGCAACTGGCTTTACCGTAGACGATGATATTAAGGTTGTTCACACCACCGCTGGTGATTTTTCTTGCTTTGGCATCCTGCTGGCCCTTGGAAGCAAGCCACGTGAAATTGGCTTTCCTGGTGAATCTCAGTTTAAGGGGCATGGCGTTGCCTATTGCGCCACCTGCGATGGCGAATTCTTTACCGGCAAGGATGTCTTTGTCATAGGTGGTGGATTTGCCGCAGCCGAGGAAAGCGTTTTCTTAACCAAATATGCCAAGCATGTCCACATCCTCATGATTACCGATGACTTTACCTGCGCAGAAGCCTCAACTCAGGCAGCGCGCGCCAACAAAAACATTACCATTCATACCAATACAGAAGTCGTAGAGCTTACCGGTAATTCCATGCCACGCGCGCTTACCTATCGTAATATGAAAACAGGTGAACTCACGCACTATCATGCTCCAGAAGGTGATACCTTTGGAGTGTTTGTTTTAGCTGGCTATACCCCTGCAACTGGCCTTATTAAAGACATTGTGGAGCTTGACCAACAGGGCAACATCATCACTAACAAGCAATGCCAGACTTCTGCACCAGGTATTTTTGCCGCTGGCGACGTATGCGTAAAAGACCTGCGCCAGATAACCACTGCCGTTGGTGAAGCAGCAAGTGCCGCTACCCACATGGAGCACCACTTGGCTGCCATGCAACACAAGACGGGTATTATTCCCCAACATCCCGCCCAGGCTGCCAATCAGCCGCAGACTTCAGCTACCGAGAAACCCCATGTAGCCACAGCTCCCACGGCATCCAACACAAGCTCCACGCTTTTCTCGGCAGATATGATAGCCCAGCTCAATGCTGTATTTGCACGCATGGAAAATCCCGTAGTGCTCAAACTTGAACTTGATGATAGGCCAATCTCTGCGGAGCTTGAGGCTTACTGCTCTGAGCTCGCATCTTTGAGCGATAAAATCAGTGTAGAGCGCATGTCCACTCAAGGCACAACAAGCCCCCACACGAGCCCAAGCACCCATACTGATTCTACTCATCATGACACCGATACACCCTGCGTTCGTATTTGCACCGCCGAAGGCACAGATTCTGGCCTTGCCTTTCATGGCGTGCCAGGCGGGCATGAGTTTACCCCATTTGTGCTGGGAATCTATAACGTAAGTGGCCCTGGCCAACCCTTACCCGATGCTACGCGTTTAGCAATCCAAGAGCTGGCGGCATCTACAAAAATCCAGGTGCTCACATCGCTCACCTGCACCATGTGCCCAGATACCGTTACCGCAGCTCAACGCATTGCGTCGCTTAATCCCAACGTGACGGCACATGTATATGACGCGGGGCATTTCCCTGAGCTCAAGAATCGCTATAACGTCATGAGCGTGCCGTGCATCATCATTAACGATGGTGAGAAGGTCGAGTTTGGTCGAAAAACCATTGACGAGATGCTTGCCCTCATTAAATAACTGCTTAATTGATGGCTCGTTACCTATAACAACACGAGCCATCAATCTTTTGCACTGGCCGAAACTGACTGAAACTTTTCTTTATGCAATTGTTAATCCGCTGACCGATTTTTAAGTATTTTCCCTTGAATACCCCCCCCCTATATTTTTTAACGTGGTTACAGGCGTTATTCATCTTTATGTGAAAGGGAAAATCATGGCAGATGAAAAGAAAAAGGGCGGCAAGCTTAAGTTTATTATCATTGCCGTAGTAGTCGTAATCGCCATTGGCGCAATTGCTGGTGGACAAGGTAAGAAATCTTCCGATTCTGGAAGTGCTTCTTCCGAACCCGCAGCTACTACGCAAGCACAAACAGAAAAGAAAGAAAAATACAGCATTAGCGATGAGTCAGTTACATCTGATAACTACTCATATAAAATTAGCGGCATCCTCACTAATAATACTGATGCACAAGTAGGGTATATCCAAATTAGCTATGTTCTGTATGATAAGGACGGCAATCAACTTGGAACTGCATTTGCCAATACAAATAACCTTAAGGCGGGTGGCACCTGGAAGTATGAAGCAACCGGACTTGGCGTTGAGCCTAGCCAAGTTGACCACTATGAACTTGGTGAAGTAACCGGCTTCTAGTTTTCTTGTAAATACCTTTTAACAGCTGCTCCTCTCATTGGAGCAGCTGTTTTTATGAACCAAGTTACCGAATATATAGCTATCACTTATATAGTTACTGCTTGCACGTTATGTACTTCGTGAACTTCTCACTAATTGTTCTTATAAATAACCCAATAGACCACTATATAGGTGGCAAGTAGCAGCAAGACAATGACTGAGATAACCTGTGAAATAAGTACCTGCCCTAGCAAATTCATGGGGATAATACTTACGGCTAACCCTACTGTCATAATGACAAATGTCTTAGATTGAGCACGTTCCAATAAGGCCAAATTGCGCTCATCGTGATTGGTGATGTCTTGCTCGGCAGCATAATCAGCATCTGTTTTGTACCGAAACAACTGATACACGCGGATACATCCAATAGCCATGAATGCAACGCCTGCGCCAAAGAGCGCGCTATCGTGAACCACAAAACTGGAAACACTTACCAACACCACGCCTGCAATAAGTAAAAAGACAACAGCAAAAACCTTCTTTTCAATATTTATTAGTTGTCCTCCCTAAAGATGAACACATCTTCAATATGCAGCCCAAACACTTGTGCAATCTTGTGTGCGAGCCCAATGGACGGGTCATATTTGCCTTTTTCCAGCGAAATAATTGTCTGCCTGGTTACTTGAACTTTTTGAGCCAAACTCTGCTGCGTCAGTCCATGTTTTTGTCTTAGAGAAACGATTCTGTTTTCCACTACGCCTCCCTGGTTATACATCTATCGAGAAGTGCCGCAAACACACCTCTATAACTTTTTGACACTATGCGACATCGCTAAGCGTAAAGCGTCCTTTACACTTTTTGTTGTATTTAGTATTGTCCTGCTTGCTCAAAATGTCAAGCATACTTTACAATTATTGAGGAACTTTTTTCATGATTAGGTAGTGCTTACTATTAAGTACACGTTTTCTTGTTCTAGTCTTGTTGATATAAGTCAACAATTCCTGTAAGCCAAGCGTTGTAGGATTTGCGCAATGACACGGGATTCTCGATAACTACGTTGGTGCCAAGCGTAGCAAGCCAGCCGTAAAAGACGGGGCTCTCTTTAACAGCCACCGTCACCCGAGCGGCCGCGCCGCCTTCTATGGGAACAGCCAAAACATCCGTACCAAAACGATCAATAATCACGTTCATAACGTCTGCATTCACATACAGCGTTGCCGTTATACGTTCCCCATCATACATGCTAAATGCGCATTTACCCACATCATCTGGGTTATATGAGCAGATAGCCTTATTGTGCTGTGCCGCTTGGTCACTCAAAGCAATGTGGTCCATACGGTCCACGCGATAATTACGAATTTGCTCATCGGTGTCACTATAAGCAACCAAATAATAATTGCCATCAGAATACGTAAGGTTAATGGGCGTTACCACATGTGATGCGCCACCCTTACGAGCCACGCGCTTTTTGTCTGCGTTGTATTTAAAGTAATGGAACGATACCTTACATTTGCGGGCAATTGCCTGCTGAAGTTTATCTACCGTAACAAAATCTGATTGCGCTTGTGTCTTGGGACGACCATGTACATGTACCTGTTTATTGAGCAACTTTTGCTCATGCTTTGATGCCATATGCTTGATAGATTTAACAAGCGCACGGGAGCTGCCCTCCGACAAAAATCTGCTGGACTGTACGGCATCAATGAGCAGGGTAAGTTGGCTAATCTCAAAGTCACGCTCCACCAGCGCATAGGAAACAGGCTGTGTAGGAAGCTTGCGAATATCCCAACCAAACTCTCTGAGTGCCTCAATATCCGCATAAATACTCTTGCGTTCAGAAGAAATACCTTGCTCTTGCAAGCGCTCCAATATCTCTGGCATGGTTAAGCCATGGTCTGGGTCTGTCTCGGCAGTTAAAATATCCATTACATGCAATAGCTTAAGCTTCTGATTATTTTTTGCCGACATTGTAAGCCCCCCAAATAGCATTTTGTTGCAGCTTAACAGTTCTATCTGTTCCCACTGTCCTAATAGTAGTCCAGCTAAATCTATGCTTTTAGGTACCAAAAGCACTATTCCGCCAGCGGCAAATCCGTGATGCCCACTAACAATTCAGCTGGCCCCTAGCGAAATGAGCAATGCACTATATGGTCATTAATCAGACCTATGCCCTGAATGTATGAATATGCAATTACGGGTCCTACAAACGCAAATCCACGCTTTTTGAGGTCTTTGCTCACGGCCTCAGAAAGCGCGTCTTTTGCAGGCATATGTTCTTCAGATACCAACCTATGGTCAACTTGTACGCCCTTTACAAAGCCCCAAATATAGTTGTCAAAACTGCCAAACTCCTCTTGCACCCGCAAAAAAGCATGGGCATTTTTTATCATCGCATGGATTTTGCGCGTGCTACGAATCATCGCAGGATTATTAAGAAGCTCCTGGACTTTATTCTCGTCATACAATGCAACTTTTGCTGGCTGCAGCCCATCACATGCTGCACGGATGCCAGCTTCTCGTTTAAGAATTAAACTCCAGGACAAACCTGCTTGCATGCCCTCTAAAACCAACATGGCAAACAATTCGTCATCATCATGGACAGGCTTGCACCACCGCTCATCGTGATACGCACGAGAAAACTCATCATGCTCACCCCAAGAGCAGCGACAAACCGTGCTCGTGCTACCAGCATCTACATTGGTAATCTCGCTCATATCAACCTTACTCACGTCAATCTCATCCACGGGCAACAGCCTCCAACACCTCAATAATATCCTGTTTGTCCCATATTACAGGCACTGGATACGTGGGATTTCCCTCCGCAAGTGCTCGCGTAGCTATGAGGTCAAAATCCTTTTGAGCAAGCTCTGCCAACGAACGCGGAATACCAAACCGCTCATTAAGCTTGTTAAGCGCGTCAATAAACGCCATGGCATTGTGTTGTGCACTCGCGCCATCTTTTGCCACTCCTGCACAGCAAGCCAGCTCTGCTAAAGGCTTATACACCGCAGACCCATATTTTTGCAGCACATGAGACATAAGCACCGCATTGATATACCCATGCGGAAGTCCATACAACGCTCCCACAGCATGAGAAATAGCATGTACATAACCCACGTAATTGTGGGTAATAGCATATCCCGCATCATATGACGCCTCAAGCAACGCCGTTCGTGCTTGCATATCCAAGCCATGCTCATATGCGCGTGGCAAGTTTGCAAAAATCGCCTGCACCGCTTGGCACGCTGCTTGCCTTGTCTTTTGCTGAGAAAATCGATTGGTATATGCCTCCACTGCGTGCGACAGGGCATCAATTCCTGTATATGCTGTTAGATTTGCTGGCATGCTTACCGTAAGACAAGGATCAAGAATTGCCACCATGGGAACCAAGCGCAAATCATTTACTGGATGCTTAACGTGGTTGCTTACGTTTGTAATAACCGCACCAGCCGTCACTTCAGACCCCGTACCAGCTGTAGTAGGAACAGCAATAAAATAAGGTAAGCGTTTTTTTACGCGCATAAACCCAGAAATATCTGCTACAGATGCGCCAGGGTTTATCGCCAGTGCTCCCGCAATCTTTGCACAATCAATAACAGAGCCACCTCCAACAGCCAAAAGTGCTTGGCAGCTACCCTCGTTATAGCGTTGCGCACATGCCGCAGCACACTCATCTGTTGGATCAGGTAAAACATCACTATATAGGTGAGCCTGTATGCCCTGCGCCGCTAAGCCAGTAAGAAGCTCATCCAACGTGCCGCGCTTAATCATGCCAGGAGTGGTTACGAGCAACACACTATGCACATCTTGTTGTGTCAACAAATCAACAGCCTTACACAATGAACCAGGGCCAGAAATCTTTTGTTGCGTATCTGGGAGCAGGCCCATAACCACGCTAAAGAACAGCTGACGAACTCGAGAATACCCATTTATTTGCATTGTGAACCAGCCTCTTGCCTACACGTCTTTTATCTGTATCTACCCACGCATTCCCTACCCACGCATCCATATACAGTAAAATGATGCAGCGCGCATACGCTCAACGCCGCATTAACACAAGCTCATATAACTCTTGAGGAGTTCATCTATATGGTACGTACGATTGTAAAAGTATTTGGGATTCTTATTGTTGGCATCTTGCTATCTGCCGTTACTTTTATTGGCTGGCTCTCAATCACCGAGTTTAAACCTGCAGATACAGAAACTGTTAAGGTAGAGGGCACCGCTCCCGCAAGCGTTGCCAAAGGCAAGCCCGTAAACGTTGTAACGTGGAACATTGGCTATGGCGGACTATCTAAAGAGGCTGACTTCTTTATGGACGGCGGCAAAAACGTCACGTCCGTTACTAAAGAGGGTGTTCAGTCCAACGTTGACAATATCAAACGTACGCTCCAGTCTCTTAACCCAGATTTTGTATTTTTACAGGAAGTAGATGCAAACTCCACCCGCTCTTATGGCATTGATGAAGAGAAAATCTTGCAATCTGCATTCCCCCACAACTGGACCTATGCGTTTGCTCGGAATTTTCAGGTTGGCTTTGTGCCCTATCCCCTGCCTCCTATTGGCCACGTGGAAAGTGGCATCCAAACGCTCGCAAGCGCTCAACCAAGCAAGGCTGAACGGATTCAGCTACCCATTCCCTTTACCTGGCCAGTAAGTATGAGTAACCTTAAACGTTGTCTGCTGGTTGAGCGCTTCCCCGTCAAGGATAGTAATACCGAGCTTGTTATGATCAACCTTCACCTTGAGGCCTACGATGAGGGCGAAGGTAAAACCGCGCAAACGGCTCAACTTGCAAAGCTTATGCAGCAAGAACGCGCAAAGGGTAATTACGTAATTGCAGGTGGAGACTTCAATCAAACCTTTAGCAATGTAGATACGAGCGCCTATCCTGCTCAGGGCGGCAAACTGTGGCAAGCAGGCATGTTGGACACCAGCCAACTTGGCGAGGGCTTTAATGCCGTTATGGATACCACCACCCCAACCTGCCGCTCACTCGACCGTCCTTACAATGCTGCTGATAAGAACTTTCAGTTTTATATGATTGACGGCTTTATTGTGTCCGATAACGTCCAAATCAACACAGTAAAGACTATCGATACGGGCTTTGAGTACACCGACCATAATCCCGTGAAATTAACGGTTACCCTAAAGTAAACTTTTGAAGCTCCTGGTAAACGGAAATTAAATGAGTGGCTAAAAGCTTGGCGTTGCAGTACATGAACCTTTACTTGAGTTTGAGCAGATAGGTTTTCTTGACAGTGGAACTACTTTTGAATACTCCATCTCACGCAATGTTGGTAGTAGATACGAGCTCCACAACGTTACCTTGGCATAAGAGCCTTAGCAGCTTCTGACTTAATATACCTATTCTTAAAAACAACAGCGGTGAGCGCTGGCACTATAATAAGAGGTAGGCAGATAAGAGCTCCTGTAAAGGCTACTCCTCTACGCTGCGCTCTAGTATGGCTTCCTTCTGATAGGGTATTTATAAAATCTGCTGCACGGTTAAAGATTTCGCCATCATTTACCAAAAAGAATAACGCGCATTCCGCTAGAAAAAGTCCAAAAAATATGAGTGCCATTCGTACTGCAGCTCGATT
>NZ_JAXEXL010000015.1:0-121539 GCF_034113385.1 Atopobium sp.
TGGCTCTAGCCGTATGCCAGCCGTCCAAAACTTGGTAAAGCAAATGACGGGCAAGCAGCCTAACATGTCTGTTAACCCAGATGAGGTAGTTGCAGATGGTGCAGCTGTTCAGGCTGGTGTTCTTACGGGTGATGTAGAGGGCATTCTGCTTCTGGATGTAACTCCGCTGTCTCTTGGTGTAGAGACCATGGGTGGTGTTATGACCAAGATGATTGATCGCAATACCACCATTCCTACGTCTAAGACTGAGGTATATTCCACTGCTGCAGATAATCAGACCTCTGTAGAGATTAACGTTTTGCAGGGTGAGCGTGAGCTTGCTCGTGACAACAAGAGCCTTGGTCGCTTCCAGCTTGAAGGGATTCCTGCTGCTCGTCGTGGTACGCCTCAGATTGAGGTCACTTTTGACATTGATGCAAACGGTATTGTTAAGGTAACTGCAAAAGATAAGGCTACTGGTAAGTCCCAGCAGATTACAATCTCTGGCTCTACGGCGCTTTCTGATGAGGAAGTTGACCGCATGGTTAAAGACGCAGAGGCTCACGCAGAGGAAGACAAGCGTCAAAAGGATGAGATTGAAATCCGCAACCAGACCGATTCTTTGGCATACAGCACCGAGCAGACCCTTAATGAGCTGGGCGATAAGGTAGAAGAGGGTCTTAAGAATGAGGTACAGGCTGCTGTTGATGAGGCAAAGAAGGCTCTTGAGGGCACCGATATTGAGGCAATCAAGGCTGCTTCCGAGAAGCTCCAAGAGGTTGGCCACAAACTTGCTGAGGTTGTATATTCTGCAGCCAATGAGCAGGCTACAGCGGATGCATCCACCACTTCTTCCGATGATGTAGTCGATGCAGACTACGAGGTAGTAGACGACAAAAAGAACGAGTAAGGTGACCGGATATGGCTGAGGACACTTTTAAGCCCGAGGATGCCGAGAACCCCAAAGAGCTCGAGCAAGATAGGGAAGTTCAAGATGAGGTGGCAGGCGCTGACGACTCGGCCAGCGCCGCCCCCGCTGAGCTGGATGAAGAAGCTTTAGTTGCAGAGGCAATCCGTCGCGGAGAAGAAGCAGCCGATGCCGATCTTAAAGCAGAGGCAGATACGGTTCGCCTTGAGCGTGATGAGTTGGCGGCCCAGCTTGAGAAAGCCTTAGAAGAAAAGGCAAGCGCACAAGAGCGTGCCGCCCGTATGCAGGCAGACTGGGAAAACTATCGCAAGCGTACGGCAGGTGAGCGCTTGGCAGAACGTGCACTCGCTACCGAGAAGCTCGTGTGCAATTTGCTGCCTGTTATCGATGATCTTGAACGTGCTTTAGCTCATGCCAATACGGTTTCTGAAGGCAATGAGGATTTGGTTTCTTTTGCCAGTGGCGTAGATGCAGTTCGTACAAAGTTTGTGGATGTGTTAGGACGCGAGGGTGTTGAGGTTATTAACCCCGCAGGTGAACCTTTTGATCCCTTAGCCCATCAGGCTGTTGGCCGTGTGGATGATGCGGATGATTACGCAGATACGGTTCGCGATGTCTATCAGCTTGGGTATCGCATGGGTACTAAGGTAATCCGTCCCGCTATGGTTACGGTAACCTTTAACGGGCCAACACGTCCTGATTCTGCTCAAGAAGAGCAGGTGGACGAGGCTTCTGCTCCTGATGAAGTGGCAGAAGAGACTGAGTAACAACAACTATGGCTCACGCCCGAGCAGCGCTCGGGCGTAGCTGTTTGAAAGGGGGCGAACTTCTCCATGGCAAAGCAAAAGACCTATTACGACGTTCTTGGCGTGAAGAAAAACGCCACCCAAGACGAGATTAAAAAAGCATTCCGCTCGCTCGCACGTACGTATCATCCTGATGCTGGTGGTGACGAGAAGAAATTTAAAGAGATTAGCGAAGCGTACGACATTCTTTCCGATGAGAATAAGCGACGTGAGTACGATCAAATGCTGGCTTTTGGTGGTATTGGTGGCGGTAAGTATCGTAGTTACACCCAGGGTGCGGGTACGAGCTTTAATTGGGCAGATGTGATTAACAATGCCGGCGGTATGGGCGGGTTTGATTTTTCGAGCATCTTTAATGGTGCTGCTGCCAGCCGTCCTCAAAAAGGCAGTGATTTATCTCTTGCCGTAGAGGTGAGTTTTGATGAGGCATTTGAGGGCACTACACGTAAAGTTACGTATCGCATTCCTTCTACCGGTGAGCAGCAAACGCTTACAGTAAAGGTTCCTGCGGGTGCCGTGCATGGAGGAAAACTGCGTTTTAAAGGACGTGGCGAGTATGGTCGCAATGGCGGCACGCGTGGTGATTTAGTAGTAACCACCAACATTGCCGAGCATCCTGTATTTAAGCGTGATGGTGCAGATGTACGCATAGAGCTTCCCATTAGCATGTATGAAGCTGCATTGGGTTGTGTATGTGAGGTGCCAACTCCAGAGCACTCTACGGTTTCTATTAAGATTCCTGCGGGCACGCAAGATGGCAAAAAAATGCGCCTGCGCGATTTAGGCGCGCCAAATGTTAAGCGTAAGGGCACCCGTGGTGCGCTCTATGTAGAAATTCGCGTAAAGATTCCAACGCATTTGAGCGAGAAAGAGCGCACTGAGCTCGAAGCACTTCTCAAAGACGATACGCGCGAGTATCGAAAGGATGTGAAGTAGTATGGCTCTGAGTGAAGATTCTTTTTCGGCTGGTAAAGATAAGCCCCTCTACATGATTAGTGTTGCTGCAGAACTTACAGGTATGCATCCCCAAACACTGCGCATTTATGAGCAAAAAGGCCTTGTAAATCCTGGTAGGTCTCGTGGTAATACACGCTTGTATTCTGTGCGTGATATTGAGCGTCTTAATCTTATTAATAAGCTTACGGATGAGGGCATTAATCTGGCTGGTGTTATTCGCATCTTGGATATGCGGGAGCGCTATCGCAAACAGGATGAGGAAATGACTGCGTTGCGCGCTCGTATTCGTGAGCTTGAGGATGAGGTGCATGAATTAAGGATGCGTGAGCGCATTACCTCTTTGGCGCGCTATGAGGGATCTAATCCAGAAATGGTCATGCGCGGCCTTCTTGGTGAATATCAATAAAGGCTGTATGAGGTGTATAGCTAACCTTGCAGGTACATAATCTGTTTTGGATGGTAATCGGTGGAGGTAAAATCCCACCGATTTTTCTTGCACGAAGAAACCAATGTGATATCATATCGATATATAGAGTCCGGCGCTTCCAAAGGGGAAGCTCGCAACTCGTTATAGAGAAAGAGACATCATGTCCCAGAAGAATACAAACGTAAGTGTTGAGAAAGAACTTCATGCAAAGAGTGGTTGGCTTATGCTGGTGGTAACCATTGTTCTATTCTTGGCAAGCGTCCTTCTTATCATAAGCTTTATTAGCGATATGATGCAGTTAGATGCTCTTGGTCTTGAGCCTGGTTTTATGGACTTTGGCAAAATCTTTGCAGCTGTTTTGCTTGTTATTGCTGGTGCAAACCTTGCCAATGGGTTTTTTAGTTTGCAGCCTGGTCAGGCTCGTGTATGCGTACTATTTGGTGATTATATTGGTACGGTTCGTGATACGGGCTTCCGTTGGGCCAATCCCTTCTATGCAAAAAGCTTAGGTGAGGTAGAGACGGTTGAAAACCTAGGTAGCATGGTTACTGGGATAGAGACGCCAACAACCAAGTCTCATAAGTCTATTATTTCTGTTCGTGAGCGTACGCTTAATGGTGAGCGCATCAAGGTAAATGACCGCATGGGTAACCCCATCGAGATTGCAACCGTTGTGGTATGGCATGTAGCAGACACCGCTAAAGCACTGTTTGATGTGGATGACTATGAGTCCTACGTAAGCATGCAGGCAGAGACTGCTTTGCGCCACGTTGCCAGCGTGTATGCCTATGACCACATGGAAGATGACGATAACACCGCTACGTCTATTACCTTGCGCACAAACATTGAGGAAGTTTCTGACGCATTGCAAGCAGAGTTGGAAAATAGGCTTGCTCCTGCAGGTGTTGCAGTAAGTGATGCTCGTTTGACTCACCTTGCTTATGCGTCTGAAATTGCTCAGGCAATGCTGCGTCGTCAGCAGGCAGAGGCAGTTATCGCTGCTCGTAAGAAGATTGTAGAAGGCGCAGTATCCATGGTAGATATGGCACTAAGGCAGCTTTCCCGCGACGGCATTGTAGAAATGGACGAGGAGCGTAAGGCTACCATGGCCTCCAACCTTATGGTTGTCTTGTGTGGTGAATCTGAAGCTCAGCCTGTGCTCAATACAGGTTCATTGTATTAAGCTGAAGTATTGTGGCAACGCGTAAACAATACCCGTTGAGGATTGACCCAGAAATCTGGGACGCCGTTCAACGCTGGGCAAATGATGAAATGCGCAGCTCAAATGGACAAATTGAGTGGATACTACGCGATGCGCTCAAACGCTATGGTCGGCTGCCAAAAGAAAAATCATCAAAAGATGGTGCTTAGATAATCTTATATAGATGGACTTAGATTTTTGAATAAACCTCCTCTCGCTGGGAATACTTCGTAGTGATAAAACACGCGGAGACTCCGCACAGCGAGAGGAGTAGTTGTATGAGAATTGATAAATGGGCAGTAACTGCCCAAGAAGCGCTACAGGCCTCAATTGGTATTGCCAGTGAGGCGCAGGCAGGTGCCGTGGAGCCAATTCACTTGCTTAAGGCACTTATGAGTACAGGGGAACACAATCTTAAGGCTATTGTGGAGCGCATTGGTGCAGATCCTCGCCTGATTGAGCAGCAAGTGGATGCTAAAATTGCTGGTATGCCTCAGGTGTCTGGTGGCATTGCTCAGATGGGATTATCTAACGAGTTTGGCCGCGTAGCAGATGCTGCAGAGAAGTTTGCAACAAACATGGATGATGCTTACGTTACCTCCGAGCATCTGTTGTGTGCTTTATGTCAGGTAAAAAGTGATGCCTCCACTATTTTATCGGCAGCAGGTGTTACCGATAAGCGCGTGCGTGAAGCATATGCTAACTTGCGCGGGGATGAGCGCGTGACTTCTCAAGAAAATAAGCAGCAATTTGATGCACTTGAGCAGTATGGTCGCAACGTTACAGACTTGGCGCGTCAGGGCAAGCTTGACCCGGTTATTGGTCGTGTAGAGGAAATCCGCCACACCATTCAGGTGCTGAGCCGTCGCACTAAAAATAACCCTGTTTTGATTGGTGAGCCAGGTGTTGGTAAAACTGCCATTGTGGAGGGCTTAGCTCAGCGCATTGCGTCTGGTGACGTGCCTTCAACGCTTAAGGATCACGATGTCATTGAGCTGGACATGAGTGCCTTGGTGGCAGGCGCCAAGTATCGTGGTGAGTTTGAGGATCGTCTTAAAAGTGTGCTTAAGGAAGTTAAGCAGGCAAACGGCCGCGTTGTGCTGTTTATTGATGAGCTTCATACCATCGTAGGTGCAGGCGCAACGGAAGGCACCATGGATGCGGGCAACATTCTTAAACCTGCCCTTGCTCGTGGAGAACTTCATGCCATTGGTGCTACCACATTGGATGAATATCGCAAATACATCGAGAAGGACGCGGCGCTGGCACGTCGTTTCCAAACCGTATTGGTGTCCGAGCCTTCTGTTGAAGATACCATTTCTATCTTGCGCGGCCTTAAAGAAAAGTATGAGCTGCATCATGGCGTACGTATTACCGATGCCGCTTTGGTAAGTGCGGCAGATTTGTCCAACCGCTACATTGCAGATCGTTTCTTGCCAGATAAAGCAATTGACCTGGTAGATGAAGCAGCTAGTCGCTTGCGTATGGAGCTGGACTCCATGCCGTCAGAGATTGATGCGGTGGATCGCCAGCTTACTCAGATGCAAATTGAAGAGCAAGCACTGCTTAAAGAAGAAGATGCTGCAAGTAAGGAGCGTCTGGACACCCTGCAGGCAGAGATGGCAAGTGTGCGTGAGAAACTCGACGCCATGAAGGCAAATTGGCAAAACGAAAAACGTGCCATTAATCGCGTGCAGGAACTTAAGCAGCAGTTGGATGATGCTCGAGGTGAGGAGGAGCGCGCAACGCGTTCTGGTGATTTAGCCCGTGCGTCTGAGCTTCGCTACTCTACGATTCCAACGCTTCAGCGCCAGTATGACGAGGCAGAGCAAACCTTGGCTTCTAAGCAAGAGAGCGGCGCTTTGCTCAAAGAGGAAGTTACCAATGAGGAAATTGCCACCGTGGTATCTGCATGGACGGGTGTGCCAGTTTCCAAGATGATGCAAGGAGAGATTGAGAAGCTCAAAAACCTTGAGGCACAGCTTCACGAGCGCGTCATTGGCCAAGATGAAGCAGTATCTGCGGTGGCTGCCGCGGTGCGTCGTAGTCGTGCCGGTTTGTCTGATCCCCATCGTCCCATTGGCAGTTTCTTCTTCCTTGGACCTACGGGCGTGGGCAAGACCGAGCTTGCAAAAGCGCTGGCAGAGTGCCTGTTTGATGATGAGCGTGCGCTCGTGCGTATTGATATGTCTGAGTACATGGAGAAGTTTAGCGTACAGCGTCTGATTGGTGCTCCTCCAGGATACGTAGGGTATGACGAGGGCGGCCAGTTAACAGAAGCAGTTCGTCGTCGGCCTTATGCCGTTATCCTTCTTGATGAGATGGAAAAAGCTCACCCTGACGTCTTTAATGTGCTGCTCCAGGTGTTGGATGATGGTCACCTTACCGATGGACAAGGTCGGGTGGTCAATTTCAAGAACACCATTATCATCATGACAAGCAACATTGGTTCACAGTTTATTGCTGGTGCTCATAGTGCAGGCAACCCTGAAGACGTGTCCAAGAAGATTGATGAAGCCATGCGTCAGGCCTTCCGCCCCGAATTTCTCAACCGCATTGATGACGTAGTAACCTTTACGCCGCTTGGCCTTTCTGATATCGAGAAAATCGTGGACATTCAACTGGCAGCTGTACGCAAACGTCTTGCTCACGAGCGCATTACGCTTGAACTTTCACCTGCAGCGTTGCAATCTTTGGCACTTGATGGCTTGGACCCCGTGTACGGAGCTCGCCCACTTAAGCGCTTGATTCAGCGACAGGTAGTAGACAATGTGGCTAACCTCATCATTGAGGGAGCACTTTGCGAAGGTGACACCGTTCGTATGGATGTTGGAGACGATGGCAAGTTAGTGGCAGCACGCGTGTAAGCGGGCTTCTCGGCAATGTGTATAGAGTAAGTTTTACCAGAAAAATTACGCTGTATGCCAAATTGGGATATGGCGTAATTTTGCGTTTGGATGATTTTCGGGTAAGGTTATTCGTTGATACATACCACCGGGGGTTGTTATGAAATGTCCTGACTGCGGTACAGAAATCCCCGAGGGGATGGCGTACTGCCCATCATGTAGCCAAAAGGTGATTAAGCACCTATCCGAAGAAGCTTCCCATGAGGTGCTTCCTCAATATGACGAAGATAGTGTGGTGGTTCGCCCAGTAGAAGAGCGTGAGCCAATCTTAGCTCCTTCTGATGCACGTCCCAAAACGCGTGAAGAAAAGCGTGCCATGCGTGCGCGTTTGCGTACCATGCGCATCGCCCTTGCGCGTGGCATCGAGCAGCGCGGCGACCCACATTTACACGTGCATGACAATGATTTGTCTGCTAAAGCAGCTCCAGTACAGCCCATTTCTAAGGTTAAAGAAGTACATTTGTTTCGTCGCCAAATTAGCATGGGAATCGTATTTGCCTTAATAATCTTGGCCATGTTAGGCGGTCTCTATGGTGCATGGAGTACGGGCCTTATAGGCGGTGTTACCGTGCCCGATGTACGTGGACGCAGCGCCGCGGACGCAACGGCCGTACTTACCGATGCAGGTTTTAACGTTAGCTTAAATACTACGTATGTGGATGGTTCTGCAGGTCTTGTTGTGGCTATGGATCCAGAACCTGGTGAGCGACAGCCGCGTGGCCAGCTCATTACAGTCCAGGTAAACGAGCCACGTGTTATTCCAAACGTGGTTGGTAAAACGTACCGTGAAGCTCTTGCGGAGTTGCGCGCGCGTGGCTACGCTGATGTAACCGTTTTAGGTGTGGATACCGTTCAAGATTCTGACATTGTGGACGCGCTTTCTCCCGAGCAAGGCACTGCCGCGCCTGTTTCTCAATCCATTACCCTTACCGTCCATCGTGCGGAGTAGCATATGCCTTGCGATAAACCCCTCAAGGATGTAGCTGATACCGTGCAAGCTGCGCAGTCCTCACATGCGCAAAACGCTTCTACCAAACAACAGATACGTCCCGTAAAAAAGAAAGCTGCGGTAGACCGCAGCTTTGCACGAGCAGCAAATGAAGATGACGACGGCTATGACCCTTGGTCAGATAGACCTGCCAAGCGTGAACCCTTGTTCCAAGCTGATCCCTGGAACTAACTATTTGGAACTAGCCATGCGTTAGACTGCTAGGCGTTTGTACCAGACATATGAGCAACCTCATCAGAGGAAGCATTGGGCAAAATAGATGTGCAGTGAGGGCAACGAGTTGCTTCTTGTGCAATCTCTGTCTTGCAATAGGGGCAGGTACGTGCGGGAGTCTCTTCTGCAGCGGCTTCTTCCTTCTTAAACATTTTTGCAGCTTCTTGAGCAGACTTAATGGCGCGTAGCAGCAAAAATACAACAAAAGCAGTAATAAGGAAGTTAATAACCGCACCAATAAAGGCGCCAAAATCAATGGCTTGCTCGCTGCCAGGAATGGTAATAGCAAGACCAGAAACATTGCCGGTACCGTGTGTTGCGGCAGTAATGAGGGGGTTAATGATGTAGTTGATAAGAGCGGTTACAATTGCAGTAAAACCGCCACCAATAATGACACCAACGGCCATATCCATCATATTGCCGCGGTTAATAAACTCGCCAAATTCCTTTAAAAACTTCTTCATGGGGTGACCTCTCCTTGGTGTTGCTCCATGTTGCATGACAAATGGTTACATGCTAGCTAAAAATATCTTATGCGCCAGCACGACTAATAAAATGCCAAAGAACCGCTACAAGTACTGCCAAAGCAGCTAGTATGAGCACTACTAGTATGGCAGAAGTAATTCTAGAACGTCGTTCACGTGCCGAGAAAATGGCACGCTGTCCTTTAGGGATAGATAAATACTGACCATATGGTAAATCATGGTGAAGCCGAGGCATTTCATTGCGAGACTTACGATATGCGCGACCAGAAACAGGATTGTTGGCATGAGCTGTGTAGTTGGAATCATGAGCAGCGTGCGCATATGCGTCGTCCACTGCTAAATCATCTACAGGGTCAACTGTTCTGTGAGGATTGGCGGGTCGTACGTAATTGCGGCGTCGAGTGGCACCATCATCGGCGTGGTCAACTCGCTCGGTATCAGAAGTATCCTGCGACATTGCGCTCCCTGCTACGCTCCTGCTATATAGATATATGGATACTATTTTATAGTAAGAGGGGCATCTTGTGCTGCGCAAACAATATGCAGTAATCCGTCGGATGTGCCTGCACGTGTGCCCATGTCATTTTGTGGGATTGCATCAACGGCACAAGAAAGCGCCTGAACAGCCAATCTGGGACGATTATTTTCTTGAGATAGGTGCATGCCTATTACCTGTTCAGTCTTTTGAGTCACCAAGGCAGCAAGTGCATCACAAGCCTGCTCATTAGATAAATGCCCGCGCTCACCACCAATACGCTCTCGTAAAAACAGCGGATAGTGGCTTTGTGCCAGGAGCTTGGGGTCATGGTTAGTCTCGAGGGCAAGTATACGCACATTGCTCAGAAGTTCTATGGCAGCTTGCGTAAGCATGCCAGAGTCAGTGCAATAGCCTATAGAGTCTCCGTGTGATTCAAACCTAAAGCCAATAGGGTCAACCACATCATGAGACGTGGAAAAACAGCCCACGCGAATATCTCCAATTTCAAAATCCGCGTCATGGTCAATATACTCAAAAGGCAATGCAGCTAGATGTTTGCGCGCAGTGGCAGTGCCCTTAGTTGCCAAAAGAGAGCCATCAAAGTGTTTGCACCACACGCTTAATCCGGCTGTGTGGTCAGAATGCTCATGGGTTACTACAGTGGCAGCAACATCAGATATATCGAGCTTAAGCGCAGCTGCTCGGCGCGTGAGTTCCCTATATGAAATACCGCAATCAAGCAATATTTTAGTGGAGACAGACTCCACAATACAGGCATTTCCCTTGGAGCCGCTTGCTAAAATATGTATCTTAAGCTGCGATTTTGCATCAGCAGAAGGTGCGTGTGTCATGTAAACCTCTCTTACTTTCTTAGGTGTAGCTTAGCAGCAAGCTTGGACATATACGGTATAAAGCTGCAAAACGGCGGTACAATCACGATTTAAGAAGAGAGTTTTTAGAGCATTTTAGATGGCTGGCTTGTGTATGGTGCGAGTTTTTCTGCTTGCCAGCGCATCATCCGTTTTAGTTGCCGTAGCTTCTCAAGGAGACTTATGACAAGCGTTGCTCGTCGATATGCCCAACATACCAGTACGTTTGCTCGTCCTTCAGGCCATGGTGCGGCAGAGGAGCATGCACCTGTGGTTCTTATGGTGTCAGGAGGTGCAGACTCAACAGCACTTCTTGTGTTGGCAGCAACTTCTACGCTCGATATTGCAGATGGCCGTGGGTTGGCACGTATTGCAAAAGAACGCCTTCATGTGCTCCACGTCAACCATGGGCTGCGCGGAAAAGAAGCAGATCAAGATGAGGCTTTTGTCAGCCAGCTTTGTGAACAGTTTGGCATCCCGTGTGAAATCGTGCGTGCTCATGTGGCTGATTTAGCAGCCCAGTATGGCGGCAATGTAGAAAACGCTGGTCGAGAAGTGCGTTACGCTGCAGCTCATAAGCTTGCCAATACGCTTGCTAGCCAGCTGGGTATCTCGCGCTCTGCTGCGCGGATTCTTACCGCCCATACTGCGAATGACCGAGCAGAAACATTCTTGGCTAACGTGCTTAAGGGTACGGGGACTGCCGGACTTTCTTCTATCCCATGCAGGCGTAATCGTATTGTGCGCCCCTTATTGGACTATACGCACGAAGATTTATGCAATTTGTTGCTTGTTCGGGGAATTGCGTGGCGTGAAGATGCTACTAATTCAGACACGCATTATCAACGAGCGTTTATCCGTCATAAGGTGCTGCCACAGCTTAAACAACGCAATGCGCATGTGGTGCAAAGTATTGGAACTACCTGCGAGATTTTATCGGATGAAGACATATATCTGTCTCAGCTTGCTGCCCAAGCATTACGTACGATACAAACACGCAGTCAAGATGGGCTGCTTGCTGTAAGTGCAGCAAAGCTAGCAGCTATGGATGTGGCTATTGCGCGTCGCGTGGTACGCAGAGCAGTGCAGGTGGTGGAGCCTGAGTGTCGTATAGAGGCGCAGCATGTCAATCGGGTGCTTGGCATTGTGGCGCAGGGAACGGGCTCAGTTACGCTTCCCATGGATATAGATTGCCGTGTGGAGTTTGGTATTTTGTTTGTACGGTCACATACCAACAGCCAACAATGCACACCTCAGTGGTTGGCTATTCCTCAAACAGTAGCCCTTACCAAGAAACTCTGTGTATCAGCGTGTCTTGTATCAGTACAGCCAGGTACAAACCCTGAACAAATTGCTCGCGCACATGGTAAAGAGTGGGAAAACAACTCCGTGCTACTTGATGCTCAGCTTGTAGGGGTTATTGGTGCGGGAGCTCAGTTGTGGCTCGAGAGTCCACAACCAGGAGATGTGATGTGTCCTTTGGGTATGCATGGGCAATCCAAAAAACTCTCTGATCTTCTTAATGAGGCAAAAATCCCCGTATCTGAGCGTAGTAATCTTGTGGTAGTTCGCACTCAGCCAGCAGGACCAATTGTGTGGGTTGCGGGCGTTCGCGCCGACGAGCGCTTCCGTTGTACAGACCAAACAAAAGTGCTGTTAGAATTAAAGGTTCATACTAACTAGGTGTACAGTGAGTTGTAGTGCGCTTGCAGCGTAGCACTAAGAAAGGGAAGGTCATGGAGCAAATTCATCCCGATATCAAAGATGTTCTTCTGAGTGAAGACGATATTAAGGAGATCGTTTCATGCATTGGTAATCAAATTACTGCTGATTATGAGGGTAAAAATCCCCTGGTTATTGCTGTGCTGCGTGGCGCTTTTCTTTTTACTGCAGACCTTATGCGCGCCATTAAAACAGACTGCGAAGTAGACTTTATGGCAGTTTCTAGTTATGGTGACGGCGTAAAAAGCTCTGGTGTTGTCCGTATTATTAAAGACTTGGACACCAAGATTGAGGGTCGAGATGTCATTATTGCGGAGGACATTTTAGACTCTGGTCTTACGCTTTCGTATCTTATTAAGGCTTTGGGTGCACGCCATCCTAAGTCCATAGAGATAGCTGCATTTCTCGAGAAGGACATTGAAGGCAAGAAGCCTGCGGTTACGCCTCGCTATGTTGGGGCACATGTACCTAATGCATTTGTTGTTGGCTATGGTCTGGATTATGCTGAGCGCTATCGTAACTTGCCTTACATTGGCGTGCTTAAGCCAGAAGTATATAGCTAAGGTATAGAGGAGTTTTATTCGTGAGTTTGAAGGACGAGAAGGGCACGCCACGCGATCCTCGTGATCCACGGGACCCCCTCAATGGGGAGCGTCAGATTCGCATCCCTCTTGCATACGTGCTTATTGGCGTTGCATGTATTGCATATTTAGTGTTTGCCTTACAAAACGGTCTGCCTTTTCAGAAGCAGCCAGATAAGCTTGCTACCAGCGAGCTTATTACCGCAATTACTGAGGATCGTGTATCCGAAGTAAGTTATCGTGATGCAGATGGCTATGTTAAAGGCAAATATTGGAAAACCTCTGACACTAAAGGCAATACTGATGCTTTAAGTGACTTTACCAGTACCTATGTTGGTGCTGATTCTTTAGCAGAGCAGATGGCTAAGCATCCCAAGGTCAAGTATGTAGTGGATACATCCAAACCAAATGCTTTAGGCGATATGCTACTGCAACTTATCCCAAGCATACTTATGGTTGGTGCGGTTCTGTACTTCCTTAACCAGATGATGGCACAAAATAGCCAAGCTATGCAGTTTGGTAAAGCTAAGGCTCGTGTCAGTGAGCGCACTCGTCCCAAGGTTAAGTTCAAGGATGTTGCTGGTATTGATGAGGCTGTCGAGGAACTTAAGGAAGTTCGCGATTTTCTCGCCGAGCCTCAGCGCTTCTTGGATATGGGTGCTCGCATTCCTCGCGGTGTGCTGTTGGTGGGCCCTCCAGGAACGGGCAAGACACTGTTGGCAAAGGCTGTTGCTGGCGAGGCAGGCGTTCCGTTCTTCTCTATTTCAGGTTCTGACTTTGTAGAGATGTATGTGGGCGTTGGTGCAAGCCGTGTGCGTGATTTGTTTAAGGAAGCCAAAGCAGCTGCTCCTTGCATCATTTTTATTGACGAGATTGATGCAGTAGGCCGTCAGCGTGGTGCCGGCTTAGGTGGCGGACATGATGAGCGCGAGCAGACGCTTAATCAGTTGCTAGTAGAAATGGACGGCTTTGAGAAAAACGAGGCTGTTATCTTAATTGCGGCTACAAACCGTCCCGACATTCTTGACCCAGCGCTGTTGCGTCCTGGTCGCTTTGATCGCCAAGTAACGGTTGACCGCCCTGACGTGCGGGGTCGCGAGCAGATCTTGAAGGTGCACTCGGAAGGTAAACCGCTGGAGGGCAGCATTGATTTTGCCAATATGGCAAAGCTGACTCCTGGGTTTACGGGAGCAGATTTGTCCAACCTTATGAACGAGTCTGCTTTATTGGCAGCTCGTCGCAACAAGAAGGCTATTAGCCAGGCCGAGGTTGAAGAGGCAATGGAGCGCATTATTGCTGGTCCTGAGCGTAAGAGTCGTGTTATTACGCAAAAGGAGCGCAAGACCATTGCCTATCACGAAAGTGGCCATGCGCTTATTGGGCACTTGCTGGATAACTCTGATCCAGTGCACAAGATTTCAATCATTAGCCGTGGTCAGGCATTAGGATATACCCTGCAACTTCCTGACGAGGATCGTTTCTTACAATCCCGTAGTGAGATGCTCGATGAAATTGTTGTATTGCTCGGTGGACGCACTGCAGAGGAGCTCTTCTGCGGCGATATTACTACTGGCGCAAGTAATGACCTTGAGCGCGCAACTAAGCTTGCACGCAATATGGTTACGCGCTACGGCATGAGTGACGCTTTGGGGACGCGCGTATTTGGCGAGCCTCAACATCAGGTATTTTTAGGCCGAGACTATGCAGATAAGCAAGATTATTCATCCGAGACGGCAAAGCGCATTGATGACGAGGTAGAGCGCATTATGCGTGAGGCACATGACCGCGCAGCTCAGATTTTAAGCAGCCGCCGTGAACAAATGGATACGATGGCTGCGGTCTTGCTTGAGCGTGAAACCGTAGAGGGCGATGCTATGATGGCGCTTCTCAATAACACATGGGACGAATATCAGACGGGGGATGCTCCACACGATGAGGATTAATCAGAAGTCGTACGACCTAGGTGCCGCAAAGTCTTCTATCCGTGAAATCGCAGCATATGCAGCAAAACGACGTGAAGAAATTGGCGCCCAGAACGTTTTTGACTTCTCGATTGGTAATCCTTCGGTACCAGCCCCTGATGCAGTATATGATTCCATCAAGCAAACCATTGCGTTGCCACCAACGCAGGTGCATGGCTATACACCTGCAGCAGGCTTGCCTGCAGTAAAAGAAGCACTGGCTGCGTCATTGCGTCGTCGTTTTGGTGAGCAGGCGGCTCGTGCGCAAGATTTGTATATAACCTGCGGCGCTGCAGCGTCAATTTCTATTACGCTGCACGCCGTTATTAATCCTGGCGATGAAGTAGTGGTTATTACACCCTATTTTCCTGAATATCGCGTGTGGATTGAGCATGCAGGCGCCACGTGCGTAGAGGTGCCATCTTGCAAAGATGACTTTCAAATTGATGCCGTGGCTTTGCGTAATGCTCTTACCGAGCGTACCAAGGTTGTTATTGTTAATTCGCCCAATAACCCTGTGGGCATTATTTACTCTCAAGAAAACCTTGCAAAGGCCGCTGCCGTTTTGCAAGAAGGCTCCAAGCATTTTGGTACAGACATTGTTTTGCTGGCAGATGAGCCATATCGTGAGATTAGCTATGGTACAGACGTGCCATGGATTCCTTCTTTGTATGCCAATACCGTGGTGTGCTACTCATACTCTAAGTCGTTGTCGTTACCGGGTGAGCGCGTGGGATGGGTGTTGGTTCCTCCCACTAATCCCTTTAATGAGCAGCTGGTTTTTGCTATAGCAGGCTCTGGGCGTGCACTGGGTTTTGTATGTGCACCTGCATTATTTCAGCGGGTTATTGCAGACTGCGTAGACGAGCCTTCCAATGTAGCAGCATATGATTGCAATAGGCATGCTCTTATGGATGGACTGCAAAGTTTGGGCTATACCTTTGTAGAACCGCAGGGCGCGTTTTACTTATGGCTTAAGGCTCTTGAACCAGATGCAGAGGCATTTTTTGAGCGGTGCCGTGCGCATGAAGTGCTGCCCGTGCCCTCCAATAGTTTTGGTTGTACGGGTTGGGTTCGCTTGGGATATTGCGTTTCGTATCAGACCATAGTTACTTCTATGGACGCCTGGGCTGCTATTATGCGGGAGTATCAACATGAACAACTATAGCCGCTGCGATATACACACGCATACGCTGTACTCCAGACATGCGTATTCCACACTTGCAGAAAATATAACCGAGGCTGCCGATAAAGGCCTGGAGCTGCTTGGCAGTGCTGACCATTTTAGTTCCATGCTGTATGGTGAGCCTTACGATGTAAGGGACTATCAGTACTTCCTTAACTGCAGTATTTGGCCGCGTGTCTGGAAGGGCGTTGTGCTGCTTCGTGGCGCAGAGGCAGATATTGTAGACCTTGAAGGCAACCTCTTTGGTCACAACATAGGTCTTGAATCGGGCATTACTGGTGCTTCTTATGATGACCCGCTTACGCTTAAAGATTTAGTTTTTGGTGAGTTGGATTATGTGGTGGCAAGTATCCATAATCGCAGCTTTGCACGGGATGCATCATTAGCTCAAACCACACAGATGTATATCAATGTGCTGCATGACCCTCGAGTGCATGTACTTGGGCATGTGGGGCGTGCCAATGTTCCTTTTGAGGTAGACGAGGTTCTTACCTGCGCAAAGGAACTTGGAAAGCTGGTAGAAATTAACGAGCATACCCTAGCTCATCAGCAGCGCTTTAGTAAATCTTGCCAGCACATTGCAGAGCGTGCGGCAGAGATTGGTACGCAGATTGCTGTTTCTAGTGATGCTCACTTCTGCGCAGCTATTGGTGGGTTTAACAACGTGCATACGTTGTTAAGTACGATTCATTTTCCAGAAGAATTGGTTGCAACACGCAGTGCTCGGGCATTTTTGGGCTCGCTTGAGCAAAGCGGTGTTATGCCAAAGGCGCTGCAGTTGCTATAACCAGCTGTTATAAGGTAAGCGTGAGTTCAACAGGGCAATGGTCGCTGCCAAATACCTCTGGCAAAATGGAGGCACTGGTAATCTTTTTAGCAAGCGGCTCAGAAACCAAAAAATAATCAATACGCCAGCCAACATTACGCTCACGAGCGCGCATGCGATAGCTCCACCAGCTATATGCATCACGGACATCGGGGTGGCGATAGCGGAAACTATCCACAAAGCCTGCGTCCAGCAGCTTAGTAAAACTTTCTCGTTCCTCGTCAGAAAAGCCAGGATTCATGCGGTTAGCAGCTGGGTTTTTAAGATCAATTTCTTGATGGGCAACATTGTAGTCACCGCAGGTTACTACGGGTTTATCTTGAGCTAAATCTGCTAAGAAGTTGCGGTATGACTCATCCCAAGCAAGGCGCACATCCAAACGTTTGAGTTCGCTTTGAGCATTGGGAGTGTACACGTCTACAAACCAAAATTGATCAAACTCTAGTGCACAAACACGGCCTTCATCATCTGCTTCTTTTGCGCCAATGGTGCGAATAACCTGCAGAGGCGCTTCTTTAGAAAAGACTGCGGTGCCAGAGTAGCCTTTGCGCTGCGCATAGCTCCACGTTTGCGTGTAGCCAGGTATATCTAAATCAATCTGACCTTCTTGTAATTTGGTTTCTTGAATGGCAAAAATGTCCGCCTGAAAGGTATCCAGGATGGCATCGAAGGCAGGGTCCTTTTTCATAACAGCACGTAGGCCATTTACATTCCAAGATACAAAACGGTATTCACGACTATTAGTTGTGGCATGTGTAGTAGCGGTAGTGATTGGGGTGCTCACAGTACAAATCCTTCCACGCAGTATGTGTTACATGCTGTGTTTTCTCATGTTAGGAGTTGTACCCCAAAAACTAAGGCGGGTACAATCGATATACAAGAACTAAAAAGGAGCATGTATGTTACGAGACAACACGATGGTGTGGCGCTGTGGTTCACATGAGCTTTCCTTATCGCGACCTCGCATTATGGGCGTGCTTAATGTGACACCTGATTCATTTTCTGATGGCGGAGCCTATATAGATACCGATGCTGCTATTGCCCGCGGTATGCAGATGCTAGATGAAGGTGCAGACATCATTGATGTAGGTGGCGAGTCCACGCGTCCCGGCTTTACGGCTGTTTCCCCCGAAGAGGAGGCCACGCGTATAGTCCCTGTAGTTCGCGCCCTCGTAGCAGCCGGCGCGATTGTCTCGGTAGATACACGTCACGCCGAGGTAGCGCGCATGTGTGTGCGCCTGGGAGCTTCTATCATTAATGATGTGACAGGCTTTACTGACCCTGCCATGGTACAAGTGGCCGCTAACAGCAATGCAGGCGTAATAGTTATGCACGCGGGTGAAGTTGCCGAGCACGCACCTCGTCAAACCGTCGTGCTTGACAGCGCCCCTGGTGCAAAGCCATCTTCTGCCTCCGCTTCTGTCGAGAAACCCATCGAGGCTGCTTCATCTGATGTGAGCGCATCTGATGGTGCTTCCGAAGGCACAACAGAGCAGCAATCCACCACAGCGGGTAATGAGCGCTCGCTTGACTTGCTTATGCAGCGTGCTACTGGCGCCAGCACCACAAGTGCTGCAACGGTACGCCTTTCGGGGACTCGCAGGTTTGCTACGCCTGACTCTGCTCCCATCATGAGAAACGTTATGGGCTTTTTGGGTGACCAAGCTCGCACGCTTGTTCGTGCTGGTGTGGATCGTAGTCGTATTGTGATTGATCCTGGCCCTGGCTTTGGTAAGTTTGCAGATGAAGACGTGGTCATCCAGCGCGCTACAGCAAAGATGGTTTCTATGGGGTACCCTGTGCTCTGTGCCGTTTCTCGCAAACGCTTTGTGGGTGCCGTTTCTGGTGTAACCAAAGCACCTGCTCGTGATGCTGCAACTGTTGGCGTGGTTATTGCGGCAGTAGAGGCAGGTGCGCGTATTGTACGCGTACACGATGTGGCGGCAGCATATGAGGCTTTAACCAGCTATTGGACGGTTGCTCATCCAGATGAGCGCCGCGCGTTTGTGGCGCTTGGCTCTAATGTGGGAGATCGAATTGGTTATCTTGCTAAGGCATGCGCTCTTATTAACGCTATTCCGCTTACTTGTGTAGTGACGGTCAGTCATGCCTATGAGACTGAGCCTGCCTATGGTATTGCAACACCTGTTGCAAATGCCGTTGCAGAAATTAAAACAGAGCTTGCTCCTCTGGTTCTTCTCGAGCAACTCCTTGAGGTAGAAAACCAACTCCATCGTCAGCGTCCTGCAGGACAGGAAGGGCATGGACCTCGTACCATCGACTGCGATCTTGTGTGGATGGAAGGGGAGACCCATGCAGGAAAACGCCTGACTTTGCCTCACTCTGGGTTAGGTGAGCGTGATTATGTGTTGGTTCCTATGGAAGATATTATGCGTGACCCCGATCGTTTCTTTGCGCATGCTGGGATAACCATCTTGCCTGAGGAGCAGCGTGTTGGCTTGGTTAAAGCTGATTTAGGCGCACTTGCATGGGACGAGTGTGAATAGGGCTTTATAACATATAGAGGAGTATCCATGCAGCCAGCACATAAGCAACAAGCGCCCTTTACACAGATGCCTTCCTGCCAAAATATTACTGATGCAGCCAAAGATCTTGCCCGAGAAGGTGTTATCTGTGCAACAACGCTTTATAGCACCGTTCAGACAGAAGGCCGAGCGCGCATGGGGCGCATATGGCATTCGGTGGATGGCTGTTTGCATCTAGCAATTATTCTGCGCCCGCAAGTTGGTATGGCCTATCTTAATGGTTTGGGTACGGTGTGTTCTTTAGCGGCGCTTGATGCCTTGCGCAAGCTTGGCGCTACGGATGTGTTGCCCAAATGGCCTAATGACATCATGTATAACGGCAACAAGCTCGCGAGCATTTTCGTTGAGGCAGGCTATGGTGAGGGCGTGTTTGCTATTTGCACCATTCATCTTAACGTTTGCCAAAATCCTCAGCTTGAGCAGCGTATTTCCAGCTCCTTTGATGGATCTCCTCGTCCTGCTGCACCAGCTTTTTTGGCAGATAATCTTGGTAAAAACTCCACTCAGGAACCTGTGGCAGCCCTTACCAACGAGCACATTGCAGCCACACTGCGTGATGCAGTGCTTGCCCGCGTGAGCGCTTGGGAGCATGACATTAACTCTGGCGTGGCGGTTGCGGGCCCCTTGGCTTCAGTGCTTAATGAGTATTATGACCAGATGGAGCTTCTTGCTCAGCAGGTAGATGCCGTATTGCCCGATGGCCGTGTGGTGGTAACGGGTATGCTCGCCGGCATGGATATTTGGGGGCGCATAACACTACTTGATGCAGATGGGCGCGAGCATGAGTTTGCTCCAGAGCAGGTATCGTTGCGCCCAGCACGTTAGTGTTGCTGGTGTTGCTTCCATATCTGGTATATACCATAAATGGTTAGGTCAGCGTCTACAAAATCAAATAGCGTTGTGGTCTGAGCTATAGTTTTTGCAAGTCCGCCCGTGGCTACAACAGTTGCGCGTGGTGCGCCAGGGTTGCGCTCAGAGAGTTCTGTTTGGATGCGTCCAACCAAGCCTTCTACCATAGCTGTGCAACCAAGTATCAAACCAGATTGTACAGCGGCTTCCGTATTTGAACCCAAAGCCTGCCGAGGTGCAATAAGAGGTACGCTGGACAGCTTGGCTGCTCGCGAGAAAAGCGCTTGAGCAGAAAGCATAAGACCAGGCATAATGGCGCCACCAACAAAAGTCCCCGTAGCGTCTACCACGTCAATATTGGTTGCCGTACCAAAATCCACCACAATAACGGGTGCACCATAGCGAGTTTTTGCTGCTACAGCATTAGCAATACGATCCGCCCCAAGCTCACGAGGATTATCTAAAGCAATAGTAAGTCCGCCGCACGCCTGGGTGTCTATGAGTAATGGTTCAGTGTCTAACACACTGCGCATAAGAGCTTGCCATTCTTGGGAGAGTACGGGCACTACACTGGCAATGGCTGCATGGGTAATCTCAGATAGATTCATGCCAAACATAGTAAAGTAGCTGTATAAACGACTATGCAGTTGGTCTTTTGTGTCCGTGGCATTGGTTGCCATGCGCCATTGGTGAATAATGGCACCTTGATCGCCCAACATTCCAACGGTTGTTTGAGTATTGCCGCAATCTACTGCTAATAGCATACGATGCTCCTGCACGTGTAACCGCATAGATAATGCGGAAGAGGTGTTACAAGTCTGCTGCAATTGTACGCATCTCAAGGACTTTTGCGCAATACATGCATAGCGCGTGCAATATCCATGAACTCGCTGCAAGAAGCGGGTAGATGTGTTACTATTCCAATCCTGTATGTTCCGGACGGAAACCGGAATACATCCGCTCTGGTCGGAAACCAGAGCCGTTAAAAGGAGTCCTGTATGAAGACTGGTATCCATCCAGAGTATGTAGAGTGCACCGTTCGCTGCACCTGCGGTAACACCTGGAAGACACGCGCTACTAAGAGTGAGATGACGGTGGATTTGTGTGACAAATGTCACCCATTCTACACGGGTCAGCAGAAGCTCGTAGACACCGGTGGTCGTGTTCAGCGCTTTGCTGATAAGTTTGGTGGCGCAGCTGCACAGCAGCTCAAGAAGGCTGAGGAGGCCAAGGCTGCCAAGGCTGCTAAGGCTGCAGAGGAAGCTGCTGCAAAGAAGGCCGCTGCAGAGGCTAAGGCTGCCGAGAAGGCCAAGCGTGCTGCTGAGTTTGAGAAGAAGGCTGCCGAGAAGGCAGTTGCAGAGCCTGTAGAGGACGCTCCTGCAGAGCAGGCAGCTGAAGAGAACGTAGCCGAGTAACGGTAGTTTTCACACATATAGAGTTTTAAAAGCCAAGAAGCATGTTCTTCTTGGCTTCTTTTTTGCCTGTTGCGTAGAGTGTTTTCAAAAAATACAAGTGCAAGCAAAAAATACATGTTTTTAGCTTATCTTAAGCTTATGTATTGGTATTATTGAGAGAATATGTATATCATTTGGTAAGTTGTCATTCAGGAACATATATGATTACTACAAAACGTTTTATCTCAGCAGTACTGACGGCGTTGCTCGTCTGGCAAGCAGCTTTTCCTGCAGGCATTGCGGTGGCAGAAGAGTTGCCAGCAACTACCGCGCCATCGTTAGAGCAGCCAACAGGGGGGGGCAATAGTTCCCCAGCAGCCTCTCCTTCCGGTGAGGCAACATCGAGCGCGCAAGAGGCGGCATCTGGCACACAAGAGGTAGCGTCTACTGCTCGCAGCTCTGCTGCCCCTACGGCAGAGAGTCGTGCTGCAGCTCCTGCGCGTCAGGCTGTTATTGAAGCAAGCCTGGTATCCGAAGATGATAAAACCACCTATGGGACACTTACTGACCCTAAAGCGAGTATGTCTTTTGCAAAAGGTCAGAAGTTCAATTTGCGCATCCATGCTGTCTTTCCATCTGCTTCCAATAAGTCTATTGAGGTAGCCCTTCCTTATGGTATGCAGTGGAATACAGATTTTAAATTTGATAAAACAGCTGGCTGGGTTGGTGAGCTTCAAAAAGACGGCATTATTACTCCTGATAAACAGACTGACGCTTCCAAAAAACCTGTTACGGTATACGGTTGGAACTCCGCAGGCACTCTTACCTTATCGTTCCAAGATACCACTCAAGAAGTTACGTTTAATTTGCCCATGGGCCTTGCCTTTTCCCGTGATACAGGTCTTGCAAACATTTCTGATGCAATTACCGTAACGCAACAGTACACCAAGGCAGGGGAGGCTCCCACTACTGCCAAACTCGGTACTGATATCGCAGTTACCAAGAGGCCTGGGCTGAGCGTTATTGGCTTTCATGAAGATTACTTCACGATGCTAAATAAAAACGGCAACATTGAAGTTGGCCTGGATTCTCCTATAGGCACCGGACACGATGTGGCTTGGCGTGCAACTTTAGAGGGCAACGATGAGGCCCGCATGCTGGAAGATTATTTCTATGCCATGCTTGTTCCCGAAAAAGCAGTATATCTTGGACGCTATTCTGCATCTGGTGGAAAAGGGGTAGAAGAAAAAGACCTCAAGATTCTTAATCCCGGCGAGAAGTTTACTTTGAGCACGGGCACAGAATACACTGTTCCCGCTGGCAAGAAGCTCTATGTTTGGCAGCGAACAAAAAACCAAACCATTCCTATTGCTGGCCAAAACGTAAGCTTTAATCCTATGTGGCGTTTTCCAAAAGAAGACTTCCCTGTGGGTAGTATTGCAGAAATAAGCCAGCTAGATGTAGGCGTAAAGTACTACAACCCTACGAGTTCTAGCTCATATATGTCTTACGACGCAAGCAAGCTCAAAACTATGCGGTATGAGATTGTTGCCCCTCAGGAAGACGTGTATGTTAACACCACCATGTACGGCAAAGGTAAGGATTGGCCTTTGTGGGAAGGCTATATTGCCGATAGTGAAGTGTACCTAGGAGCTCCCGGCTTTGAGCACACGCAAGAACGCGGTCTCGGTTACTTTACGGTGGGCAATCGCGGTACGGCAAATAGTCGCAACAAGACTATCAGTATTGATTACGATGTAAATAACACCAAAATTGCTGGTATAACAGCACAGGCGCTTCCTCTTATTTCTCGTCAGAAAGCAGATGGTACGCAGCCTACGCATGTGAGTGATTTTAAAGTTACGCTTTGGAATAGCAAGACTGGCGAGCTCTCAAATTACAACTTAGATGCCTCTAAGGTTAAGCAGCGCTTCCGCGTGGAAGATGTGTTGGGTAAACACGTGGAGGGTATGTACCTTAAGCATATTGAATATAAGATTGATACCATTCCTGCTAAAACCGAATTTACTACTTGGTATAATAATTCTCAGGACGGAAGTGAGAATGGATCTGAGACTGCCGTTTTTATATTCTTCGGCAATGTGCTGACCAATGACGTGCGTATAAAAGGTCAGTGGGGAAATGATTCTTCTCTCTTTAAAACCCGCATTCGCATAGAGAATACGGGTGCAGAAGAACCAAATTGGCATCACCGTAATCAAGACAAATGGGACTTTAATGATGGCAAGGGAGAAGTCCTTCTTAAATATCCTGGTCGCTCGGCTGATCATGTGACTATTGGCGATACGTTTACGGCATTTACTGGTAAAAGTTTCATACAAGGTCATGGCCCTGTTTGGGGCTGGCATAGCGGTAATCCGCTTAATTTTATAGTTGGTGACCAGCTACGTGATTCAAGATTTGATTACTTTACTCCCGTTTGGGATAGTGCAAAACAGGGCGCGGAAACTTATAAAGCAATTTATTACATCAGTCCTTTGGGAGATGATCTAAGCTTCCAAATGAGATATCGTTCCGTTTACGCTAAGGATGTCTGGAAACAACAGGGCGCGAGCAGCGATAATACTAGTCTTAAACAGCCCGATGTGTCGGTGGTACCAACATCTGATGCTTTGAAGCAGGTATATCCCCAGGCAAAAGTATATAAACTTGATTTTTCAAAGCTTACCTCTGATCAAGACATATATGATACGCGCACCTTTGGTCCCTCTGTGTACTGGAGGGAATCTGCGCAGGCAGTCCCCTATGCTGTTAACTCCGCATACTGGGCGTATACAGGTAATCCCATTTTGTGCGTGAGCTTTAACTCAGATCCTGAGAAGGACGTACCTGGAACCTACGAAGAACTGATGTGGGTTGAGTACGATACAGATACCAAAGAAGAGCTTGCATATGGCGAGGGCATGACCAAAGACGTATGGGATCTTAACGGCGATGGCAGCACTGAAGATATGATTGGCAAACCTGTGGGAAAGTGGGTCATTAAGGCTCCCACAGACCTTGTAGTGAAATCTGCCGCCAAGATGGCAACCCAACCAGATTCCTTATATATCACTTACGATGGTTTGGCTAAGACTTTGATTGGTGCCAACAGTACCGTTGATTATCGTCTTATTGCCAACAATCCTACACAGATGGATGCTAAGGGCGTTACTATCTATTGGCCGGTACCAAAGAAGGGCCAGGATTGGGGTAAAGCCATCCAGCCCAATGGGGCATTCCAGTTTGATACCTTCCTCAATGGTGGGCTTAAGAGCAAGCTTCCCGAGGGTTATACCATTTCTTACGCAAAACACGCCACGCCTACATCACAGGCGCTTGATTGGGATGGTTTTAATTGGACAAACGAGAGCGATACTACCGCTTGGAAGCAGGCGGATTGGGATGCTGTCAACTTCGTTCGTGTCTCTTCTCCCGAGAGCCACGCGTTTACTGCTGGCACTCGTGAGGAATTCAAGTTTAATTTGACGTTACGTGACATTTCTCAGGAAGACCTTGAGAAGAAGCTTGTTGATGTATATACACCAACATATCTGCGTGATCTTAATACAGGCAAGGGCTATCGTTATGGTCAACCAGTAGCCATAACCCCTACTCCCGGCGTGCTTAAAGGCGTTGCTTGGGTGGATGCGGACTTTGATGGCACGATGGATGACAGTGAGAAATCCAAGGTAATTCCTGGCATGAAGCTTGAGCTTTACGATGCCGCTGGCACGTTGGTAGATACCGCTACAACGGGTAAGAATGGTGTTTACGAGTTTAAGGGTCTTAAGAATTGGTCTTCTAATTCTTCAGGTAAACTTGATGCCTACACTGTTAAGGCATATAACCCAACAGATCCAACATCTTCGGCTGCAGGTACGTTTGTGCGTTTCTCTCCTTTAAAGGGTGACATGGTCATGGGTGCTTCTGCAGACCAAACCACTGCTTCCATACAGGGAGTAACTGTAGCGGATGATAATGCCTTGAGTTTAAATATTGGTTTAACGCAAGTTACTAAGGTTGAGGTCAATAAGGTTTGGGTTGAAGGCAAGAATGCGGACGGCTCTGAAGGCACAGCTATTGAGCATGAACCCTTGGCTGTAGAGTTGCTGGCAGATGGCGCAGCTGCTAAAGACATTGATAATGCAGCAGTTCCTGCAGCCAACCTGTCGAGCACAAGCGCAACTCCTTGGGCCGCTACCTTTACCAACCTACTTGCTCATAACGCTGCCACAAGCGCTGCTGCTCACTACACCGTTAGGGAAACGTCTGTTCCCGAGGGATACGTTGCATCGTATGCATACACAACAAAGCCTTATGAAGGTGCTCAGAACGGCGCGGGTGCTACCTATACCGTTGCAATCGTTACCAATACGCGCATTCATGGCAGCATTGAAGTTTCTAAGGTAGCCAAGGAAGACGGCAACAAACTTCTGCCTAATACAGGGTTTGAGCTAAGAAAAGATGGCGTTGCAGTACGTAAGGGCGTTACCAACGATAAAGGCATCCTTACCTTTACTGATGTCCCTTACGGCGAGTATGAGGTAGTAGAAACTGCCGCACCCAAAGGATACGTACTTGATCAAACACCGTATCCCGTAAAGATTGCTACGCAGGGGCAGGTTGTCTCTTTGACCGTTGGTGATGAGCAAATCAAGGGCTCTGTTGTGGTGGCTAAGGCCGACGCCGAGGATGAAGCCAAATTGCTCCCCGGTGCTGAGTTCTCGCTCATGAAGGACGATACGGTGGTAGCACAGGGCACCACCGATGATGAGGGTACGCTAAGCTTTACGGACGTCGCTTTTGGCGACTATACCTTGGTAGAGACCAAGGCACCCGAAGGATATGTTTTGGATGCGACGCCCATGCCTGTTCAAATTCGCGAGCATGGTGCAGAGGTAAAGATTACGGTCAAGGATCAGAAGATCAAGGGCACGGTCCTCATAACAAAGGTCGATGCACAACATCAGGGCAAAACGCTTTCTGGTGCTGAGTTTGAGCTTAAGCAGGGCGATAAGGTCGTGGCGCAGGGCAAAACCGGTGCTGATGGCACGTTGGTCTTTACCGATGTCGTTTACGGTAACTATGAGCTTGTGGAAACTAAGGCGCCAGAGGGCTATGAGCTTGATCAGAAACCAGTTGCCGTTAAGGTTGAGGAAAACGGCACTGTGATTAAGCTTGAGGTGAAAAACACGCCAAAACCAACTGTGGTAACGCCTCCGATTAGCATTCTTCCTAAGACGGGCGATACAGCTGGCAGTGTTGTTTCCATACTGTGCACATCTGCAGTGCTTACTGCTCTTGCTTGGGTGCTTCGTAAAAAGAGAGAACAGATGTAGTGATTGCTTGGTAGAGTAAGCCCGCTTAATCTCTGTGATTTACTAGGTTGTGATAAGCCGCTGGATTAACTCCAGCGGCTTGTTTTTTACCGTTACGCTTTTATCCCGTGGGGGGTGGAAGCTTATTTTTTTGTCCTTACCTACCGTGAGCAGCAAGCAGCGTTTGCATGGCTTCGCACCAGCCATCGGTGGATGGATACCGCGATACGTAAGCATTTGGATGCTTGGCAAGTTCAACGGCGGCATCATTGTGTTCAAAGCCATTTTTCATAAAGAGGAATGTGCCAACATAGTCTGCCATTTCGCAGTCTGCAGGCGAATCACCTGCTGCAAGCATCTGGTCCTTCTCGATATGCATGAGTTTGGCAAATTGCGCAATGCCCGAGCCTTTGGTAAGGCCGCGAGGCATGATGTGGTAGGTGTGGATGCCCTGGGGGTGTATCATGTCTACGTTTTGTAGTGTAGTGGTGCCGTTCATGCGTTTGACCAGCCCATTGTCGGCAAGATAGAGAGGAAGTGGACAGGTATCAAGCAATGCTTGGACCGTAGCCGCCTCCACGCTTCCGCGCAAAGCAACACTGACTTCGCGGTATTCAAAGCCCACGTAGTTGTCGTGGTAGGTTTCGAGCTGGCCGGGATAGCGAGCAATAAGTTCATCTACAATGCCCGTCTCACAAATAAAATCATGCGGCGTCTTGAGGGACTCATGGTTGTAGGGCATGTCTCCGGTAAAGTAAGCCCATTCAGGTTGGCTGCCGCTTTTGGTGCAGATAAGACCACCCATCTCGGCAATCCAGGCATTAAAACTTAGCAGCCGTGCATCCTCAAAGGTCATGGCACGATTGCGACCAGAAACGGGAACCACTTCAATATCAGCATTGCGCAGGTCAATCAGGGTTTGAATGAGCTGTGCGCTGGGAAGCTTGGAGCTGTTTTGTACAGCCGAGGCACCCGTAAGCATAGTGCCGTCGAGGTCTGTCATAACGTAGCGAATCTTAGCCAACCGAGCCTTGTCCTGTGCGCTCAAAGGCAGGGTGGGGAAAGTCGCTGCGGACGCTGCGGACGTCGCGTCCGCAGCGGCAGCCATGGGCGCCGCGTGCACCGCGGGAATCAATGGAGCGCTCAATTAAACCTCCGGATGCAAGCCGCCATAGTGTAGGCCACCATATTGCAGTCCGTCATACGCGGCCATGGCCTGCGCAAACACATCACCGTCGGGGGTCATGGGAACAAACTCATTGCCCAGGTGCATCTCTACTTCATCGCCCTTGGCAAGCAGGCAGACAATGCTGTCTTGCTCAAAGGACTGCGCCACTTCAACAGCGCGACAAATGGCCGCCGTGCGATCGGTAATAACTTCGTAGGCAGCGCCAGCCGGTGTATGAGCCGCCATTTCTGCACAGATTTTCTCGGTAGGTTCATTCCAAGGGTCTTCGGAGGTGTAAATCATAAGGTCGCACCATTTGGCGGCTTCCTTTGGTAACTCCTGACGACGCTCATAGGCCTTACCACCAGCACAGCCAAAGACGGCAATAATTTTGCGGCCAGCAAACTCTTTCTTAACGGACGAGAAAAACTTCTGGAATGAGAGGCGGTTGTGAGCGTAGTCAACCAAACCCACAACATGGCTGGTAGAAGCGGGAGAAATCTCCATGCGGCCGGGCACATGACAGTTGGCTAAGCCATCGCAAATCTCTTGTTTGTTGTAGCCCATTTGCTGTGCCATACCAATGGCGCATAAGGCGTTGTCTACGTTAAACAGACCTGCCATGCTAAGCAGCACCGTGTCGGTCCATTGGGGGGTGTGGCACACAAACCTCAATGAGCCAAAGCCAGGTTCTATCTTTTCTGCCCACAGGTTAGGCACTATGGTGCGCGTGGTTCCATCAGATGTTTGATACGTATGCGCAGCGCAACCAGCGGCGCTATAGGTGGTTTGTGTCTTTACACTGGATGCGGCTGCAAGCACTCGATCAAGCTGGTCTGTTTCTAGATTAATAACAGCCTTGTTGGTAAGCGAGAAAAGCTTGAGCTTGCTAAGAAAATAGTCCTCAAAGTTGACATGCTCATTAGGAGAGATGTGATCACGGCCAATATTAAGCCAACCAGCTACGCCTATATGCAAGCCGAGCACACGGTCGTACTTAAGGGCCTGGCTAGAAACTTCCATAATCATGGGACTATGGTCAGAGGCTTGAGCATGGGCAAGATGACGCCATAAATCAGGAGCTTCGGGGGTTGTATTGTGGCTTTCTTCACGCTCAATACCATCGTAGGTTTCAATAGAGCCTATAACAGAGGCGTGTGCGTAAGCAGTGCCCTTATCGCAAATGCTGCGTAGCATATACGCCACAGTGGATTTGCCTTTGGTGCCCGTAATGCCCGCAATGGTGATGTTTTGGTCGGGGAATCCCCATGCTGCAGCAGAGAGATATGCCATGGCACGGCGTATGTCACTTACCACCAAAGCGGGGGTGTGGGGGGCAAGCGCTGCAAGCTCAGGGTACTTCTCGGCAGTACATGCGTAGGCAACGGCACCAGCAGTAAGGGCCGCTTGCAAAAACTGTTGTTTAAAAGCAGCGCCTTTGCAAATAAATAGATTGCCTTTGCGGACGGCGCGGGAGTCGCACGCAGTACCAAAAATGGGCAGTGGTGTGGTGGGGGAGCTTGGCGTGGCTTGTACGAGCAGCTTGTGCTGCGCAAGGAGGTTGGCCAGCTCTGTAAACGTTGTTGTATTCATAGCTGTAAGTATACGAATTGTTTGCCTGGGCTGGATGAGCGCATGAAGAGTTTAACGGGACTTCAACAAAATTGTGGAGGAATGTAAAATCATTTTGCATACGGGTTAGAGTTTATGGTAAGATTCTCTCCGCATTCGGGCGATTGGCGCAGCGGCTAGCGCAGGTGCCTTACACGCACAAGGTCGGGGGTTCAAATCCCTCATCGCCCACCATGTATATCTTCGAGCCCGGTAGCTATGCTATTGGGCTCGTTTGCTATTGGGGGTGCTGGTATGTTACAGCCTAGTTTGCCCATTGGTGTGTTTGATTCAGGCCTTGGCGGCTTGACGGTTGCTCGTGCTTTGTCGGATCATTTGCCTAACGAGTCTATTTGGTATGTGGGAGACACCAAGCGCTGTCCTTATGGTCCGCGTAAGCAAGTAGAGGTTCGCAGCTTTGCTCGGCAAGTAGGCAAATGGCTTGCTAAGCATGATATTAAGCTCATGGTTATTGCCTGTAACACTGCTACGGCAGCGGCATTTTATACCTTGCAAAAAGAGCTTCCCGTTCCCGTTATTGGTGTGATTGAGCCTGGTGCACGTGCAGCTTGTATGGCTTCTCGCTCACGCAAAATTGGTGTGTTGGCTACGCAAGGCACGGTTGCGTCCAACTCATACGCGCAGGCACTGCATTTTTTGGATGCCAGCGTAGAGGTCACCCAGTGTGCGGCTCCGCGGTTTGTCCAGACCGTAGAGGAAGAACTTGCTCACGGTGGACATATGCATCAAGACTGGAAGCACAACCCAGAGATTTTTGATACGCCTGAGGTCTACGCTATGGTACGTGAGGATTGCGCGCCCCTACTCAATAAAGGTATTGATACCGTTGTATTAGGGTGTACGCATTTTCCGCTGTTGTCGGCCCAGATTAAGGCGGTGCTGGGGGATGACGTGTGCATTGTAGACCCTGCAGAAGAAACCGCACGTGAGGTAAAGGAAACCCTTAAGCGTCGCGGTATCTTGGCAGCTTCTTCAGATGCAGTTCGTGGGGTGCATGCAGAGCCAACATATCGTTTTGCTACCACATCGGATGACATCACGTCTTTTGCGGTGGCTGGCAAGTTTGTTTTTGGCCACGATTTAGATTCCATTGAACATATTGAGCTTTCCGAGCTCGAAACCTTATAGGAGGACGTTTTGGCAGATGTTCCTGCGGCTAAGAACAGCGCTCATGACAAGGTAACCACAAGGGCGCTTGAACGCTCTTTTGGACGTGCGGCACATCAAATGCGCCCTGTTACCCTTACGCGTGACGTTATGAAACATGCTTTGGGTTCCTGCATGGTTGAGTTTGGCGATACGCGCGTGCTATGCAGCGCCACCATTGAGGAGTCGGTTCCCAAATGGCGCCTGTCTTCTCGAGCTGGATGGGTAACGGCTGAATACGCTATGTTGCCTGCCTCCACTAATAGGCGTACTGCTCGCGAGTATAAGGGCCGTAAAGGTCGCTCTATGGAAATAGAGCGTCTTATTGGGCGTAGCTTACGCACCGTGGTAGACCTGCGAGCTATGGGAGAGATTACGGTCACGGTTGACTGTGATGTTATTCAGGCAGATGGTGGTACTCGGACTGCTTCTATCACAGGCGCTTGGGTTGCCTTGCACGATGCGCTTATGGCGTGGGTCGAGAAAGGCGCTCTAGCCCGCTTACCTCTTACAAGTCAGGTAGCTGCAATCTCTATGGGCAAGGTTAATGGCCAGCTTTTGTTGGACCTTGACTATGCTGAGGACTCCCACGCTCAGGTAGATATGAATCTTGTTGGTACCAGCACGGGCGGCATTATTGAACTCCAAGGTACGGGAGAGCAGATGTCGTTTAATCGTGAGGAGCTTAACAAGCTCTTGGATATGGGGCAGAACGGCATTGCTCAGCTGCTGGAACTGCAAAATAGCGTGACTAACTTTAAGGAGTAAGGAACTGGTATGGCAGTAGATGGCTCAACACTCGATCCCAATAAAACTGTTGTGGTAGCAACGGGCAATGCGCATAAAGTGGTGGAAATCGAGGCTATTTTACGTGAAGTTTTGCCTGATGTGCGCTTTATTGCCTTGGGTGAGCTTGGCGAGTTTCCCGATCCAGTAGAGGATGGAGACAGTTTTGTGGCTAACGCACTTATTAAGGCTCGTGCCGCTTTTGAGCAAACGGGTTTTATGGCCATTGCAGATGACTCCGGTTTGGTAGTAGATGCCCTGGATGGTGCACCAGGCATCTATAGTGCTCGCTATGCAGGTGAGCATGGTAATGATGAAGCAAACAATAATAAGCTGCTGAGTGAGCTTACATTTGTAGATGACGATAAACGCAACGCTCATTTCCATTCCAGCGTAGTGTTTATAAAGAAAGACGGCACGGTTGTAGTAGGCGAAGGCATTTGCCCTGGCAAGATTGGATACGCGCCTCAGGGTACTAACGGCTTTGGCTATGACCCCTTGTTTTTGCCAGATGCTGTGGAGGGGCTGACCATGGCACAGCTCACGCCCGAGCAAAAGAACAGCATTTCTCATCGTTTTTACGCACTGAAGGATCTGGCTTCTCAACTTTAGGTGTTGTATGTACGCGCGTTATGTCATGATGTGAGCATATGGTTTTTGAAAAGGAGTGTGCAATGAAGATTATTCCTGCTAAGGACTACCAGGATTTGAGCCGTAAGGCAGCCAATATTATTTCCGCTCAGGTAATCCTTAAACCTGAGTCAGTTATCGGTCTTGCTACGGGGACTACGCCAATTGGCGCCTATAGCCAGCTCATTGAATGGTACAAAAAGGGTGATGTAGATTTTTCCCAGATGCGTACCTATAACTTGGATGAGTATCGCGGTCTTGAGCATGATGATCCTCAGAGCTATCACTACTTTATGAATGATAAGTTCTTCAATCACATCAATATTGATCCCAACAACGTTCATGTTCCCGATGGTGCTAACCCCAACATCGAAGAGGCATGCACTACCTACGATGATATGATTGAAGAGGCAGGTTTTTGCGACTTGCAACTGTTGGGCATTGGCAACAATGGACACATTGGCTTTAATGAGCCTGATACAGCCTTTTCTAAGGGCACGCATTGTGTAGATCTTACCGAGTCCACTATTCAGGCTAACGCTCGTCTGTTTGAGAAGGCTGAGGATGTACCTCGCCAGGCATACACGATGGGTGTTCAAACCATTATGATGGCTCGCTCTATTTTGGTTGTTGCCAGTGGCGCTGCTAAGGCAGATGCTGTGTATGACATGTGTTTTGGCCCAGTTACACCCCAAGTGCCTGCTTCCATTTTGCAACTCCATACCAACTGTGTTGTTGTTGCAGATGGGGAAGCTTTGGCACGTTGCTCTTACTAAAGCTTGCGCAAAGAAGCAGAGGAAGCAGCCGTGACTAAAAAAGTAGCCACCCAAGAAGCAGACATACAAGACGTGTCCGTCCCAACGATACCTGTACAAGAGTTGTCTCAGGTAGATAACACGTCGCTGGGGGTTGTCCTCACTCGTATTGCCTTTGTTTTTCTTATTGGTGGGTTTGCTGGGTGGCTGTATGAAGTATGTATCTGTGCGCCACTTAATGGGGTGCCCATAGATTTTGGTCATGGAGGCTTGGGCATACCCTTTTTGATGATATATGCTATTGGCTCCGTTGCCATTGAACTTGCTTTTGGTTTGGGCCGCCAGCAATTCCATCCTGCTATACAACTGATAGAGTCAGCTGTGTTGGCAACGGCTTTGGAATATGCTTCAGGTCTTACTATGCTTCATGTGTTACAGGTGCAAACATGGGACTATAGAATCCCTGGCTGGGATTTCTTGGTTACTCCTGATGGTCTTATTTGCTTGCGAGCTTCTTTAACGTTTGGTCTGATGGGATTATTGCAGTTGCGCGGTGTGGGCAAACTCTATGAGTGGCTTGTTGCTAAACACTATCGAGTGCTTGTGGTAATCATTTGGGTGCTTGTTGGCGTGGTAGTTTTAGCTATGCTTAATGCGTTCTTATTCCACGCAATAGATACGGGCGGTACCTGGCATTAAGGCTCATGATGTCTTGCGCAAAATAGTCTTATGCCAAGCAGCTCATACAAAATAGTGTTGTGTTAAACCGTCTAGTGCAAAACAGTAAACTCCTTAGGGTATGAGTTGAGGACCTCACAGCCATCTTCGGTAACAATCAGCAGGTCTTCAATGCGTACGCCCACTTTACCGGGAATGTATATGCCAGGCTCTATCGAGAAAACCTGGCCAACTTGCACAGGTTCAGTATGTGTAGAAGAGACATCGCCCGGCTCGTGGTCTTCCAGACCAATCTGGTGACCTAATCGGTGAGTAAAGTACTCACCCCAGCCTTCAGCAGCAATAATGTCACGAGCTGTTTTGTCAATTTCAGCAAAGGTAACACCAGGGCGAACTATAGCCTCAGCAGCTTCATTTGCCTTGCGGACCGTCTCATACACGCGGTATGACAAGCTATCAGGCTCAATGTTTTTTTCGCCAGCAAACCAAAAGGTGCGGGTCATGTCAGAGCAGTAGTCATCCTGCTTGCACCCTACGTCAAACAATACAATCTGTCCGTCTTCCAAAATGGTATTGTCGGGCTCGTGGTGGGGGTCGGCGGCATTGGCGCCAAAACTTACAATGGGATCAAACGAGTGGTCTTGGGCACCCAAACGACGATACTCAGCCAGAAGGCGCTCAGCAATGCTTAGCTCCGTTACACCAGCCCTGACCTGCGAACGAAGCCATTCCATGGCCTTATCGTTGGTGACAGAAGCCGTGCGCATGGCCTGCTGTTCTGCCTCATCTTTAATGGAGCGCGCATCGTCCACTGCCTCAGAAGCCAGCAGGTAGCTGTGCGCTGCCCCTGATTCCATAAGCGGAAGAAGCCACTTGGCAGCCAGTACTTTATCTATACCGAGCGCCTGGTCATGCAGACAGTGCTTTGCAACGAGCGGAATGGGATTGTCCGTGTCATCAAACAGAACAATACGGTCGCATGAGCCAGAAGCATCCGGGAAGAGGCGATTGCAAAACATGACGGGTTTCTCGCCAGCTACCAAGAGCAAGCCAAAAAAGCGTTCAAACGGCATGGTGTAGTATCCCGTAAGCCATTTGATGGACAGAGGGTCACAAATAAAAAGCTGCTTGAGGCCACGTGCTTCTAAATTAGTCATAACGCGCGCTACGCGAGTATTGTTCATAGGAGTCCTTTCGCCATGGTAATTATGGCAATCTTACCCGTTTATCCAAAATGCGTGCCGTTAGAAGGTCTGTTTAATTAGTGGGCGGGTTGAGGTCTGGTATCCAGCCTAGTATCATTCATCTTTGGCTCATTATGATTATTCTCACAAATCCGCAGTTAGGCGGACTGGAGGTTCCTATGGAAAACGAGATGCCCCCCGCAAACAGGGTAGACCTGATTCGCGAGAAGCTCGAGGAGCTGCAGGGTCAACGCTTGCGCGTGCGTGCAAATATGGGTCGCAGCCGCATTGTCGAGCGTGCGGGTGTGCTTGTGGGCGCTCACCCCTCTTTGTTTATCGTTGAGGTTGAGGAGCGCCGTGGTCGTACGGCACGTCAGTCGTATCAGTATGTAGATGTCCTTACTGGCACGGTCGAGCTTTATAATAGTGACACGGGCGAGAAAATCTTTGATTTTGTAATCGAAGAATAGAGCAGGTTTACGAGCATACAATCTATCGAACATACCTCGCATGACAGACGACACACAGCTAATGCAGCTGTCCTACAGGGCACCTGCAAAAATCAATCTCTATTTGGGCGTCCACGAAGGACGCGATGCGCGCGGCTACCACAAGGTAGATTCCGTTATGGCAGCCATAGACTTTTGGGATACGGTAACCGTTGCTCCTGCGCGTGAGCTTTCTGTTACCTGCATGCCCGACGTGGGTTGTGCAGACTCGTCCAATACCTGCTGGCGTGCCGCCGTTGCCATAGGCAAAGCGTTTGGATTTGAGCCAGCCTACTCCATTTACGTGCACAAACACATCCCTTCACAAGCTGGCTTGGGTGGTTCGTCCTCTGATGCTGTTGCCACTATTTTGGCTCTCTGCGAGTTTAACCACCTTGATCCAACTGCAAAGAAGGTCGTGGAGGTTGCACGTAGTATTGGCGCAGACGTACCCTTCTTTTTGCGAGGCATACCCTGCTATCTTGATGGCGCGGGCGACACCCTGCGCGAAGAATTTGCCGCTCTAGATGGCATGCCTGTGGCGTTAGTGCGTCCTGCGGGCTCGGTGGGGGTCTCGACCCCTGAAGCGTATGCGGCTTTTGACGACGCTCCGGTTCCCACGGGGGATTTGCAAGCGGTTCTTGCGGCTTTGCGTGCCAACAAACGTGATGCTTTGTGTGCAAGCATGGCAAACAATCTTGGCCCCATTGCGTGTCAGTTGTCTTCTGAGGTGGCACACAGCGCACAGTGGCTTAAGGAGCAAAAAGGAGTGCTTGCAACGCTGGTAACGGGTTCGGGAAGTAGTTCTTTTGCGCTCTGTGAATCCCATGAGGCGGCACATCGCATTGCGCAAGACGCGCAAGCTTGTGGCCTCGATGGGCTTGCTACGCGCATTATCAATCATGGTCCGCAAAGGATATAATTTTCTGTTAGGATAACTTCGCTATACATCGGGTTGTGGCTCAGCTTGGTAGAGCGCTCGGTTCGGGACCGAGAGGTCGTGCGTTCAAATCGCATCAACCCGACCATGACCGGTTCAAGCCATCGCATACGCGGTGGCTTTTTGTTGTCTCTGTGTTCCGTCGTGTCATTATTAAAATTAATAATGACACGACGGATTAAGAACTAGAGAAGACCTCTAAAGCATGCCTAATGCTTTATATAGTTGGAGGCAGTATGAAAATCGCTGTTGTTGGAACCGGGCTTATTGCAACGTATGCGCTGCCCAACCTTGCACATTGGGGCTGGGATGTGGTTGCCATTGTGGGGACTGAGCGGTCTGCCCAGAAAACTCGTGAGCTGGCAGCAAGCTACCACGCACAAGCGTTTACGAGCTACGATGATTTTCTCGCTACTGTTACCGCTGCATCTACCGCTGCGGACGCTCCAGTAGCAGCCGCCACCTCCGCCTCCGCCACCGCTGCAACCTTGTCTTGCGACGCCGTCTATATTGCGGTGCCAAACCACCTGCATTACCAGCTTACGCTGCAGGCAATACGCGCGGGCCTTAACGTTATTTTGGAGAAGCCCTTTGCAAGCAACGCGACTGAGGCATTTGAGCTTGCTTGTGCTGCGCGCAATGCGGGCGTGTTTTTGCTAGAGGCTATTACAACGTTGTATCAGCCTAACTATCGTAAGCTGCAAGAATGGCTGGGACGCATTGGCCAGGTGCATATTGCATCAACAAATTACAGCCAATACAGCAGCCGCTATGATGCGTTTTGTGCGGGCACTATTTTGCCAGCGTTTGACCCTGCCAAAGCTGGTGGTGCGCTTATGGATTTGGGCACGTACTGCATCTCGTGGCTGGTGGGTCTTTTTGGTAAACCCGCATCTGTGCACTATGAAGCCAACATTGAGCGCGCTATTGACACCTCAGGTATTACTACGTTGGACTATGGAGATTTCAAAGCGGTTGCCATTGCTGCCAAAGACTGTGGTGCGCCAACCAGTAACCTTATTCAAGGCACTAAGGGATATCTTATTCAAGAGCTGTCTCCTAGCGTAGGAGGTGCCGTTACGCTGCATCTTAATGATGGTACGGAAGAGCACTTTGATGCTGCCTTGTCTAATCGTATGGAAGCGGAGTTTTGTGAGTTTGCTCGGATTATACGTCAGAATGACTACGCTGCGTGTGAGCATCGTCTGGAGCAAAGCTTGGTTATTGCTCAGGTTCTTACTGAGGCGCGTGCGAGTGCTGGAATTGTGTTTCCTGCGGATGAGCGTAGCAACTAGTATCTGAGGTTTGTATCGTAGAGGGTATGAGTTCACTTAAAGCAGCGTTTGACAAAAAGGCGCATCAAACAACTGAAGAGAAGTTTCATGAGATGATTGAGCGCCCCATTGCACCACTCATTACTTCTCTTGCAATTCCATCCATTATGGCCAATTTAGTTACTGCTCTCTATAACCTAGTAGACATGTATTTTGTAGGCCATATTAGTACGGCTGCTTCTGGTGCTATTGGCATTTCTTTTGTTGCTATGACAGCAATTCAAGCAACGGGGTTTTATTTTGGGCAAGGTACTGGCAACGCTATTTCACGCTATTTGGGAGCGCAGCAGCAAGAAAAAGCCAACGTTATGGCATCCACAGGTCTTGTCTGCACGCTAATTTTTGGCCTGCTCATTGCTGTGGTGGGCAACCTATTCATTGAGCCGCTCTGTATGGTAGCTGGTGCAACGCCCACTATTTTGCCGTATGCCAAAACGTTTATTAGCATCATTTTGTGTGGAGCTCCTTGGATGGCAAGCTCCATTTTGCTTAATATGCAGTTACGTTTTGAGGGAGAATCGCTCTTCTCCATGCTGGCTATCACTACGGGTGCGGTACTCAATGCACTTCTTACACCGGTGCTTATTTTTGGTTTTCATCTAGGTATTGCTGGCAGTGCTATTTCTACCATTGTGTGTGAGTTTATTGGCTTTATCTTACTTCTTTTTGAAGCTCAAAAGATTGGACTTACGCCCCTATCTCTTTCGTGGGTTCGTCCGAGTAAAGAGCTGTTTTATGAGATAAACAATGGCGGTGCACCCTCCTTTGTTCGTCAAGTCATGTTAGGTATTGCAACAACGCTGCTTAATAATGCAGCTGCACCTTTTGGAGATGCCGCTGTTGCCGCTATGGCTATTGTTCAGCGCATTACGGGCTTTGCCAACTATATTCAAATTGGCATTGGCCAAGGGTATCAGCCTGTATTGGGCTATAACATTGGCGCTCGTCATCATGAGCGAGTGTTAGCAGGTTATACCTTTGCGTTGCGCGCATCAACTGTTTTAGTACTTGCTATTGGAGTAATTACCTGCGTTTTTGCACCTCAACTTATTTGGATTTTTAGGCAAGATCCACAGGTGGTCACTATTGGCACGCTTACGCTGCGCGTGGCAAGTTTTTCTGCGGCGCTGACGGGTGTTGCTATGATTACGAACTTTATGTTGCAGACTTCAGGCCATGTGTGGGGCGCATCCATTCTTGGGGCGTGTCGCTTAGGCTTGGTGCTTGGGCCAACAGTGCTGGTGCTATCTCACTTTTTTGGTTTGCTAGGCGTGCAACTTGCACAACCAGTTGCAGATCTGATCACATTTTTTGTGGCAATCCCCTATGCCAGAATTACGCTTTCGCAATTTACTACGACGGCTCAGGTGGAAGAGAGCATCAGGGCAATTCAAATGTGGATTTGGGAATAACGCATACAACGTAGCCGCATAAGAAGCATGCGGAGTAAGAAAAGCTAATCCTTATAAAAAGCAAAGCGTCCACTTAATCTGTTGCTAAAAATATAATACCAGTAGCTGTAAATAATCTTAAAAATAATGATACAAATAGCTTGTAGCATCACACAATGACATCGCATTAGCTCCCGCATAAATTGTGTAAAAGAGAGCAATATTCAGAAGTGGTATGTATTAGAAAATACCAGTAACTGCACGTAATCGATGTGAATGGTAGGTTTCTCTCGGTAAGCGTTAGCTTAAGAGAAAACTTCACAAGAATGATAGGGATACCTAAAAGAATCGGTAAAATAAATGGCAAGTGGTATGTGGTAGTAACCACTTATATGAAAAGTAATGCCGTACGTGGTATGAGCGTTTATCAAGTGGCTTGCATTCGAGTGGATTACATAACAGCGCGTTAACCTACCTACGCGCTTTGAGTGGCATAACGTATCTGGGAGGCTTGCATGATTGGTTTTATCATTACGGGGCATGGTGATTTTGCAACAGGACTGTATAGCGCATTTACTATGATTGCTGGTCCACAAGATGGTGTTGTTGCAGTTACCTTCCAAGAGGATGAGGCCGCAAGCTTTGGTAATAAACTTGCTGATGCCATTAAGGATTTGCGTACCGCAACCGATGGTGTTGCCGTATTTTGTGATCTTATCGGTGGCACACCCTTTAATCAGGCTATGATGGCTGCTCAGTCTATGGATAACGTAGAGGTCGTGGCGGGCGTTAATCTTCCCATGCTGCTTGAGTGTGGTATGGAGCGCGCATTGAGCACAAGCGCCCATGAGATTTGTGTTAATGCCGTAGCAGCTGATGCGCTTGGTATTGCGCACATGTCAATCGATGTCGTTGAGCAAGACAATAATTCAGATACTGAGCTTGATGAGGAAGAGGGCATCTAATGACAACAGAATCATTTATACAGTCTGTTTTAGGTGCTTCAGTTGCTCTTCTTATTTTGTTTGCGCTCATTGGCGTAGTGCTGTTTATCGTGACGTTTACACGCACGCGCAACAAGAAAAATACCTATGCCAATGTGCATAAAAACATGGCAGTTGGCCAGCGCGTGTTATTTGCAGGAGGCATATACGGCACGCTTATGCGCGTGGGCAAAGAGACTTGTGACGTAAAGATTAAATCAGGCGAAGTTATGGAAGTGTCTCGCTACGCTATCCAAGAATTGGACGAGCGCGCCTAGCAGGCATGGGCAGCACACGTTCAGTATGGACGAGCACCACGTTACGCAACTAAACAAGCTACGTGACTAAAGGTAATTACACGGCTGTAAGGTCGTTAGAGGAAAGGAGCAACGCATGGCGGAGCCAAATATCGTTCTTGTGAGGATTGATAACCGTTTGCTACATGGTCAGGTTGCCACTCAGTGGGCAAAAAGCGTTGACTGCAATCTGATTTTGGTTGCCAATGATGATATTGCAACCAATACAATGCGTCAGAACCTGTGCAATATGGCAGCTCCTCAAGGCATGGCTACCAGGTATTTCTCTATTCAAAAGACCATCGATATTATTCATAAAGCAGCACCTCGTCAGCACATCTTTATTGTTATCGAGACCCCTCAGGATGCACTCAAGCTTGTTGAGGGCGGTGTGCCCATCAAAAAGATTAACATCGGCAACATGCACATGTCTGGCGATAAGCGCCAGGTAGCCACCTCTGTTGCCGTTGATGATGACGATGTTGCCACCTTTAAAAAGCTCCAAGAGCTAGGCGTTGAGCTGTCTATCCAGCGTGTTCCCACAACGCCCGTTGAGCCTACCGAGAAGCTCTTTAAGTAGCTGCTCAGTAGATATGCAGCTATGAGCTGCACTAAGCCCCCTTTGTGGGCGTCATACCAGGGCGCCCACCCCCCCAAGGTCATGAACGTACGTCGTAAGTGAAGGCGACGCGCGTTTGACAAAAGCACTTCACTAGTCAGAAGCATGTATATCTATGAAAGGAGGTTCAAGGATGGACTATTCGATTCTTCAAGTTATTCTGGTATTTCTCGTAACGTTTGTTGCTGCAATCGACCAGTTTAGCTTCCTCGAGTCCTTGTATCAGCCACTTGTCACCGGTATGGTGATTGGCCTCATCCTTGGCGACCTACCCACTGGCCTTATCGTTGGTGGTACCTATCAGCTTATGACGATTGGCAATATGCCTATCGGCGGAGCTCAGCCACCTAACGCTGTTGTTGGTGGCATTATGGCAACCGTTTTGGCGATTTCGCTTAAGCTTGAGCCTAACGCAGCCGTTGCCCTCGCAATTCCTTTCTCTTTGCTTGGTCAGTATGGCGTAACCCTTATCTTTACTTTGATGTCTCCTCTTATGAGCAAGGCAGATCAATTTGCAGCTGATGCTAATCCTAAGGGCATTGAGCGCATTAACTATCTGTCCATGTGCATGCTTGGTGGCATTTTTGGCATCGTTGTAACCCTGTTCTTCATCGGTGGTTCCACCATGGGCCAGGCTGTTGTGGATTCTCTTCCCAAATGGCTCACCGATGGACTTTCTGCTGCTGGTGGCATGATGCGCTTTGTTGGCTTTGCTGTTCTTCTTAAGTTCATGATGAACAAGGACATGTGGGGCTTCTACTTCATGGGCTTTGGTCTTGCACTAATCGTTTCGGGCATTAGCTCTCTTGCTACGCCAGCCCTTCTCATCCTCGCCCTTATCGGCTTTGGCATTGCATACTGGGATTATCAGCAAAACACCCAGCTTAAGGGCGCTGTTTCCGGTTCTACTTTTGACGGAGGTGAAGAGGATGGCATCTAAGGAGGAACTCACGCACTACAGCAATCTGGAGCCCACCGCCGACCTTGACCAAAAGACTCTTAACAAGATGGCATGGCGCTCCTGCTTCTTGCAGGCATCGTTTAACTACGAGCGTATGCAGGCTTCTGGCTGGTTGTACTCCATCCTTCCTGGTCTTGAGAAGATTCACACTGACAAGGAAGACCTTGCTACTTCCATGACCCATAACATGGAGTTCTTTAATATTCATCCCTTCTTGGTAACCTTTGCTATGGGTCTTATCTTGTCCATGGAGCAAAAGAAGGTTGATATTCCCACCATTCGCGCCGTCCGCGTTTCTTTGATGGGCCCCCTTGGTGGTATTGGCGATGCTCTGTTTTGGATGACGCTGGTTCCCATTACTGCAGGCATTTGCTCTAACATGGCCATTAGTGGCAACATTTTTGGACCCATTCTGTTTTTGCTCATCTTTAACGCAGTTCAATTTGCTTTGCGTTTTGGCTTGATGAACTGGTCCTACAAGCTTGGTATGAATGCTCTTGATTCTCTTATGGAGCACATGCAGGCCTTTACACGCGCCGCTTCTATCTTGGGCGTTTTCATTGTAGGTTGCTTGACGGTAACCATGGGTGGCACGCAAATTAAGGCAGTCATTCCTAATGGCACCACGCAAGCATACGTTGCTCATGTCGCAACAGTTCCTACCGATAAGGTAGACAGCTTCAAGGTTATTTCCAAGGGCGATAAGGACGTTACGCTTTCTGGTATGGTTGATGCAAACGGTGAGCCACTTGTTGGTACCGATGCTAGTGGTCAGCCTGCTACTGCTGGTGTTAAGGATCTGGGTAATGGCACCAGTGAGGTTACCTACATGGAGATGGTTGAGTCTCCTGTAAACATTGATATTGCCAACATTTTGGACAGCATTTGCCCTAAGTTGGTACCCCTGTCAATCGTAATGCTTCTGTACTTCCTCTTTGCTAAAAAGAACTTCACTCCTATCAAGGCTATTTGTCTTATCCTGCTTATTGGTATCTTGGGCGCTGGTCCCTTTGGCCTCTGGCCTAGTATCTGGGGTTAAGCTCTAACCTTTAGATGTATGGGTAAGTTTGGAGGCGTATGGGCAATGCCGTCCATGCGCCTCCATTTACATATATGAGGAAGGCACTACTTATGGCTATGGCATCACGAAAACAACCGCTGTACGACCAACTCGTGGATGTACTTCGTGAAAAGATAGAAAATGACATGGTTGCTCATGACCCTCTACCATCTGAGCGTGAGCTCTCTGAGCAGTATGGCCTTTCTCGGACCACGGTACGCCTTGCTTTGCAAGAGCTAGAATCTCTAGGATTGGTAACCCGACAGCATGGGCGAGGCACCTTTGTGGCCGATAGCACCAATCGAGTTACCGATCTTTCTCAGGCGTATAGCTTTACTGAAGAAATGCATCGTCTTGGTCGAAATCCACAAACCAAAGTGCTCGAGTTTGGGCTTGTCCCCGCAGCAAAGCATGCCAGTAGTATGCTCCGTCTGCACCTGGGCACTAAGGTGTTTAAACTCAGGCGCTTACGTCTTGCTGACGGCATTCCCATGATGATTGAACGAAGCTATCTTCCGGCGAGTGAGTTTGTCTCATTGTCAGAACATGAGGTGGCAACAAAGCCTTTGTATGACATTGTCGAGAAGGACTATCACCAGAAGATACGCTTCGCCGATGAAGAGTTTCGTGCAAGTACTGCCCGCCGCGAAGAGGCTGAGCTTTTAGGCATTCCTGAGGGCTCGCCCGTGCTCAAGCTTTCCCGTATTACCTTTAACGATAAAAACGTGGCAATTGAGTATACGCATAGCGTCGCCAGAGCCGACCAATTTAAATACAAAATCGTACATCGCAGGGGATAGTCCTGCAGCATAAGATAGGAGTGTATCCATGTTTAGTAAAGACACAGTTGAACTCAAGGCTTTGGGTGCAGACATTACAACACGGGAAATTGCACAACAGCCTGATTTATGGTTGGATACGCTTGAGATTTACTTGACTCATAAAGAAAAGATTCAGGCCTTTCTCGCACGTGCTCAAAATCTAGGGGGAGAAGGCATAACTGACGTTGTCTTTACCGGTGCTGGTACCTCAGCCTATGTGGGCGATACGCTTGTGCCTTATTTGCGTCGCACGGGCAATGCCAGCGCGTTTGATTTTAAGGCTATTCCTACCACCGATATTGTTTCGGCTCCGTACAATTTCTTGCGTCCCGAGCGTCCTTGCGTCCTTGTGTCATTTGCACGCAGTGGTAACAGCCCCGAGAGTCTTGCAGCTGTTGCTCGTGCACGAAGCGTTGTGGACAATATCCTGTTTCTCAATATTACCTGTGCTCCAGACGGTAAACTGGCTGTTCAGTCTGAGGGCGCTGACGATGCGCTTACCCTGCTTATTCCAGGAGCAAATGATCAGGGCTTTGCTATGACTGGCAGCTATAGTTGTATGGAACTGCTGAGTGCTTTAATTTTTGATACCGCTGATGATGCTCAAAAGACTGCATGGGTTACCCAGGCAGCACGTATGGGCCGTTTGGTTGTGGCGCGTGAGGACGAAATTACCTCGTGGCTTACGGATGATTTTGAGCGCATTACCTATTTGGGTTCGAGCTCATTGGGAGCTATGGCGCGTGAGGCTCAACTCAAGATTTTGGAGCTTACTGCAGGTAAAATTGCTACTTCCTTTGATACGCCCATGGGATATCGCCATGGGCCCAAGTCCTTTGTTAACAATCGGACGCTGGTGTTTGTGTTTGTAGGCAATGACCCCTATACCCGTCAGTATGATTTGGATATTTTGCACGAGATTGCAGCTGACAATATTGCCCTGCATACGGTTGCTATTCAGCAGCAGGCAGAGACAATCTTTGAGGGTGATGCCATAACGTTTGCAGAAGAAGCGCTGCTGCCCGAGGCATATGTGGCCTTGCCCTTTATTATGGTTGCTCAAACTATTTCACTGTTTACCTCGCTTAAGGTGGGCAATACTCCCGATACACCATCGCCTACTGGTACGGTAAATCGTGTTGTTAAAGGCGTTACCATTCACGAGCTTGAGGCGTAATGATTACAACAGTCACACTTAACGCGTCTATTGATAAGGCCTACCACATGGATCAGCCAGTTGTTGGTGGGACAGTTATGCGCGTTCATGCAGTAAAAAATAGCGCGGGTGGCAAGGGGCTTAATGTTGCCCGTGTTGCAAAAATCTGCGGGTCAACCGTACAGGCAACAGGCCTTGTTGGTGGCTTTAATGGCAGCTACCTTGAGTATCTTACCCAGCAAGATGGTATTGTGAGCAATTTTGGCCACATTGCTGGTGAGACTCGCAGCTGCATTAACATTTTAGATGAGCGTTTCTCATCAACAGAGTTTTTGGAGCCGGGCTGTGAGGTAAGCGCGCAGGAGCTCGAGGAGTATCTGGCAGATTTTCCACGTATCATTGCACAATCAGATGTGGTAACTATTTCAGGTAGCTTGCCTAAGGGTGTTCCTACGCATACGTATCAAACACTTGTTGATCTCTGTAAACAGGCTAACAAACCAGTTATTTTAGATACATCGGGCGAGGCGTTGCGCCTAGGTATTGCAGCGCAGCCTACCATGATAAAACCAAACCAAGATGAGATTGAGGCGCTGTTTAACATTTCAGTGCAGTCGCGCGCTGACGTTATAGCTGCCGCGCAACGTTTACACCAAGAAGGTATTGCTCAGGTAGTTATTTCATTGGGTGGTGACGGCGCACTGCTCGTATGCGAGCAAGGAACGTATCAGGCAATTCCTCCTGCAATTGAAGTTGCCAATACGGTTGGTTGCGGCGACTCGATGGTTGCTGCGTTTGCAGTTGGTTTTGAACGCGCTATGAGTGCTCCCGATGCGTTGGTCTATGCCGTTGCAGTTGCCAGTGCTGCTGCCCTGTCTTCTTGCACGGGACAATATGATCCAGCTCATCGTGATGAGATTTTGCCCAAGGTTGAGCTGCGCAAAATAGCCTAAGGCCGAAAAGACGCAAAGGCTGCATGGAGTGTAGGGCAGATAAGGGCGTGAGACCCAAGAGCAAATGCTTTGTTTTTAGACCTCACGTCCATGAGCAAAGATGCTTATGTCTAACGCTATGTCGCAAGCAATCATGACATTGTTGGCGCGGCGTTTTGGTTCATGTGCATCTTCGGGCAGAAGGTATACGTGCGCAAACTCCTGCTTAAAGGTTTCAAGCGTGCGGTACAGATGGTTGGATTTTTTTCCTTCAAGTGGTGCAATCACATTTGCAAGGTACAGCCCTTTTGTGCTGAGGTGCTCGTGAATAATGCGGGCACCTTCGGCAGTCCCCATCGGACCCAGTGGTTTAGCGCCAGAAAAAGCATCGTTTACCACTATGTTGAAGTGGCGCTCGCTTTTTTGCAGCCACTGCCAGCCGTCATCGCACACCAATTCCAGTCGGTTGGTTTTCTTGGTAGCAAAATCGCGGATAAGGTCGTCCAAAAAGAAATGTTCACGTGCAAGTGTGGTGATAAGAGGGTCAATCTCTATAGCGGTTACTTGCATAGTGGGGTAGTGGGCAATGAGGTATTTGGGGAAAGAATATCCGCCACCGCCAATAACAACGCATGAATCTTGCGGCGTGCTTTTCTCGGTAAGAATGAGGGCGCGGGCAAAGCTTCGATGATACTCACAGACCAACTCATTGCGCAGTTCGGGGTCGGTGTAGCTAATAGACTGGAAGGTGTTGCGGACGTTTAAAAGGCGAATGGGGGTGCCATCTTGATCTTCGGAGTCAAAAATAAGCGCACGACCAAACATGGTTTTAGGAATGAAGGTAATTCCCCGCTTTTTAAGACCCCAAATAAGTACGCGTTTGAATATGAGTGCCATGACAATCCAAAGGACCAGATTGACGCCCCAAAATACCAATGTGGATGTGTTTAAACCCATAAGTTTCCACTCTTACGTTAATAGTGAGCAAATTTTAAAACGCTACGTGGTAGGATAACCGAATACGTAAGTAAAGTTTGTGTACTTACGCATCTACCTTTTATACTGAAGGGTGCGAAATTACGCGCAACGGATCGTTAGGTCCATTTATACGGAGGTAATTATGATTCTTGGAATGGGTCCTTTGGAGCTTGTCATCGTTTTGGGAATTGTTCTGCTCATCTTTGGGCCTAAGAATCTTCCCAAGCTTGGTAGCACCGTTGGTAAGACCGTCAAGAACATTCGCGAGGGCATGGAAGAGGATACCAAATCCACCAAGGACGAGGTAACAGATGCCGAGGTTGTTAATAAAGACGCTGAGTAGTCTTGTCGTCTTGTTGCCTGTGCCGTGTACATATCTAAGGCATATGCTACAAAGGCGTCCAGGCACACCAGAGCCACTATCGTAAGGCACCCATTAGTTATTTTCGATTAGAGAGCAGAGCATGGATAAAGAAATCATCCTTACTCCCGAAGGCCGCCAGAAGCTTGTAGACGAGCTTGAGTGGCGTGAGGGCGAGAAGCACACCGAGATTATCGCTGCCATTAAGGAAGCACGTGAGCAGGGCGACCTCTCAGAAAACGCTGAGTATGATGCCGCCAAGGAAGAAGAAGCTCAAAATGCAGCTCGCGTTGCCGAGATTCGCAAGATTTTGTCTACTGCTAAGCTTGCTGAGGCAAGTACTGGTCGCAAGGCCATTGTATCCATTGGCTCTACCGTTGAGGTTTCTAACGAGAAGGGCAAGAAGTTCTCGTACACCATTGTAGGTACCACAGAGACTGACTCGCTGTCCAACCGCATTTCTAATGAGTCTCCCGTTGGCGCTGCTCTTATCGGTGCCAAGATTGGTGAGACCGTAGAGTATGTAACCCCATCTGGTAAGACTCGCAGCCTTAAGGTCGAGAAAATCTCGAGGTAATGAGCCGCTTACTGTAAGCTTTGCGCGTTTTGGGTAGACGGCTTGTGTCGCTCCCAAGGCGCGCTTTTTTTGACGCGCTACCATTTCATTGTATGCATGACCATAGCAACCACTGCCTAATCACTGCCGAGCGAAAGGAATCTCATGGCAGCAACAGATCAAGAGACCACGGTAAATATTAACGACGAGCGTGCGATTCGTCGTTCCAAGCGCCAGGCTCTTATCGATGCCGGTATTGACCCCTATCCTCCTCGCTCTAAGGTAACTGCTCATGCAGCAGATATCATTGCCCAGTATGCACATCTTGCAGATGGTGAGGATACGGATGATGTTCAGTCTTTGACGGGCCGCATTCGTGCATTTCGTCGTCAGGGCAAACTGGCTTTTATTGTGTTGCAGGATGTAAGCGACTCCATTCAGTTGTTTTGTCGTCGCGACTTGCTGGGTGATGCTGCATGGGAGTTGCTTAAGCAGTTTGATGTAGGAGACATCATTGGGGTTACCGGTCCTGTGGTGCGCACGCAGCGCGGCGAGCTTTCCATCTTGGCGCAAGAGATTCAGATGTTGGCCAAGTCGTGTCGTCCGTTGCCCAATAAATGGAGCGGCCTGACCGACAAAGAGACTCGGTATCGTCAGCGTTACGCGGATCTTATCGTTAATCCTGACGTTATGACTACGTTCCGCAATCGTTCACGCATTATTTCTGCCATCCGTCGTTATATGGAGGAAAGTCAAGGTTACCTCGAGGTCGAGACCCCCATTTTGCAAGAGACCTTGGGTGGCGCTAATGCACGTCCGTTTATGACGCACTTTAACGCGCTCGATCAAGAGTGCTACCTGCGCATTGCCACTGAGCTTCACCTTAAGCGCTGTATTGTTGGTGGCATGGAGCGCGTATTTGAGATTGGCCGTCAATTCCGCAATGAAGGCATGGATCAAACGCATAACCCCGAGTTTACCTCTATGGAAGCGTACTGCGCATACTCCGACCTTGAAGGCATGAAGCGCCTCACCGAAGGCCTGTTCCAGGCGGTGGCTGCTGCTGTGGGCAAGGGCGATGTCATTACGTATCAAGGTAAAGAGATTAGCCTTAAGGCACCGTTCCGTTCTGCTCCCATGAGCGAGCTTGTTAGTGAAGTTGTGGGCGAACAGGTCTCTATGGAAACCTCCGTTGAGCACCTCCGCGAGCTTCTCGATGCGCGTAATGTGCCTTACGAGAAGGAATGGGGTGTTGGTAGGCTTATCTTTACGCTCTATGACGAGTTGGTAGAGCAGACTTTAATCAACCCTACCTTTGTTTGTGATTATCCCGTTGAGGTTTCTCCCTTGGCTAAGCGCAAGCCCGAGGACCCCCGTCTGACCGAGCGCTTTGAGATGGTAATTGCTGGCCATGAATACGCCAATGCCTTTACCGAGCTTAATGACCCCGTTGATCAGGAGTCTCGTTTCCAGGATCAGGTGGATGCCAAGGCTGCTGGCGATGATGAGGCCATGGAGTATGACTATGACTACGTCCGCGCCCTTGAGTATGGCATGCCTCCAACAGGCGGTATTGGTTACGGTATTGACCGTATGGTTATGCTGTTTTGCGATGAGCCTTCCATTCGTGATGTGTTGCTCTTCCCTCATATGCGTCCTGAAGATTTTGGTGGCGCTCACAAGAAGCAAGAGAAGAGCACAACAAAGAGCACGGCAGAAGTTTTGGACGCGGGCATTTCTCGCGAGAAGGCCCTGGAGCTGCTTAAACAGCACAATAAGGATGAATATCACATCTTGCATGGCTTGCAGGTAGAGGCTCTTATGCGTTACTTTGCAAAGCAGTATGACCCTGCAAATGAAGAGTTTTGGGGACTTGTTGGCCTTTTGCATGATCTTGACTGGGAAACATGCGATGATGACCCATCGCATACCATTAAAGCTGCAGAACTGCTGGCAGAAGCTGGCGCCAACCCTGCATTAGCCCATTCCATTCAGACGCATAATTACGACGTCAATCCAGAATTGCCCACACCTACTCACAAGATGGAATGCGTCTTGTTTGCTGTGGATGAACTTTCTGGACTTATTAACGCATGTGTGCTTATGCGCCCCAGCCACTCAGTCATGGACTTTGAGCTTAAGAGCCTCAAAAAGAAGTTCAAGACTAAGAGTTTTGCGGCTGGTTGTGACCGTGCTGTTATACGTCATGGTGCCGAGCTTGTGGGCATGGAGCTTGATGAACTCTTTACCGCAGTTATCGAAGCCGAGAAGTCACTGGTGCCTACGACGGAGTGCTTTGAGTAACGCTAAAGCATAAGAGTCCCTGCATACGTGTGGGTATGACAAAGCAACATACGGGGTACACAACAAAGCAGAAAATCAGGTCATTGCATGCAATGGCAGGAAGGGGTTATCCCATATGTTCGAGAAGTTTACTGATAAAGCCAAGAAAGTCATGTCGCTGGCACAAGATGAGGCGCGTGGTCTGGGGCAGATGTATGTAGGTACCGAGCATTTGCTCTTGGCTCTTATCAAAGAGGGTGACGGAATTGCTGCTCAGGCTCTGGATAAGCTTGAGATTACGTATGAGGAAGCGTTAGCAACCATCAAGGAACTATCTAAGTCGGAAGAAAAAGAAGTTCCAGGTGGCCACATTCCCTTTACGCCGCGCACAAAGCGTGTGTTAGAAAACGCCTACCGCGAGACCATGCTGCATGGTCAAACGTATATTTCTACCGAGCACTTGCTGCTTGGTATTGTGCGCGAGGGCAACGGGAGCGCTATGACTGCGCTGGCTCGATTGGGTGTCTCGGCAGATGCTGTTCGCAATGCCGTTAATGACCTCATCGATAAAAGCCCGGAGTCAACTCGTCCTACGGCGCAAGTGCGCATGGGCAGTGATTCCATGATGATGGGCTCTCAGCCTGGTGAGGGTTCCATGCTGGAAGAGTATGGCCGCAACCTTACGCAGTATGCGCGTGACGGTAAGCTTGACCCTGTGGTTGGTCGCGATCGCGAGATTGAGCGCGTTATGCAAATCTTGGCACGTCGTCAGAAAAACAACCCGCTTATCCTGGGGGACCCCGGCGTGGGCAAGACGGCTATTGCAGAGGGCTTAGCACAGCTTATTGCTAACAATGAGGTACCTGATGTGTTGCGCGATAAGCAAATTTGGACCTTAGATGTAGCTGCGCTTGTAGCTGGCTCTAAGTATCGCGGCGAGTTTGAAGAGCGCCTCAAAAAGGTTGTTTCTGAGGTCAGCGAGTCTGGCAATGATATTTTGTTTATAGATGAGATGCATACCATTATTGGTGCTGGTTCTGCCGAGGGTTCCATCGACGCGGCATCCATCCTTAAGCCCCCGCTGTCTCGCGGTGAAATCCAAGTTATTGGTGCAACAACAGCAGAAGAGTATCGCAAGCATATCGAGAAAGACTCTGCGCTTGAACGTCGTTTCCAGCCCGTTATGGTGGGTGAGCCTTCTATTGAGGATGCCATTGAGATTATCCGTGGTCTGCAAGACCGGTATGAGAAGCACCATCATGTGCGCTTCTCGGACGGCGCTATTGCCGCTGCAGTTACGTTAGCAGATCGCTATATTCAAGACCGCTTCTTGCCAGATAAAGCCATCGATGTTATTGATGAGGCGGGCGCTCGCACGCGCATCCATACCATCAAGACACCAGATTCTATTGTAGAAGCGCAAAACCAGCTCAAAGAGGTTACTGCCAAAAAATCTGAGGCTGCCTCTGCTCAGGAGTTTGAGGAGGCGGCTCGCTTGCGCGATCAAGAGCGTGAACTTACGGCTCATCTTGAGGACTTAGAAAAAGCGTGGCGAGAAGAGCTCGATGCAACGATTGTAGATATTACCGAGGATGATATTGCCGATGTTGTAAGCAGCATTTCTCATGTGCCCGTTTCTACACTTACCGAGACTGAAGCTTCTAAGCTGCTCCGCTCTGAAGAGGTACTCCATCAGCGCGTTATTGGTCAAGATGAGGCGGTAACTGCGGTATCTAAGGCAATTCGTCGCAGTCGTTCGCCGCTTAAAGACCCACGCAGACCTGGTGGTTCATTTATCTTCTTGGGCCCTTCAGGTGTGGGCAAGACCGAGCTTGCAAAGTCGCTTGCAGAGTTTTTGTTTGGCAGCCAAGATGCGCTTATCAGCTTTGATATGTCTGAGTTTATGGAAAAGCACAGTGTGTCTAAGTTGGTTGGTGCTCCTCCAGGATATGTTGGGTATGACGAGGCGGGCGAGCTTACTAAGGCAGTGCGTCGTCGTCCGTATTCTGTCATCCTTTTTGATGAGATTGAGAAGGCCCATCCCGACGTGTTCAACGTCTTGTTACAGATTTTGGATGAAGGACGTCTGACTGATGGACAGGGTCGTAAGGTAGATTTTTCCAACACGGTAGTTATTATGACGTCCAACATTGGTGCCCGTGAGATTGCCACCACCACAACTATGGGCTTTAGCGCCGCTGGTTCCAATGGTCTGTCCGACAAGGAAATCAATTCCCGCGTGATGAGCGAGCTTAAAAAGCTCTTCCGTCCCGAGTTCCTTAATCGTGTGGATGAGATTGTGGTGTTTAAATCTCTTACGACCGAGCAGCTGCGTGGCATCGTGGATCTTATGGTCATTGACTTGCGCGACCGCATGATTAAAAACGGTATGTCTATTGAGCTGACCGATGCCGCTCGTGATCTTATTGCTAAGGAAGGAACGGACCCCATTTATGGCGCACGTCCTTTGCGCCGTGCTATTCAAACCATGATTGAGGACCAACTGGCAGAAGAATTGCTCCAAGCTAAGTGGAAACCAGGTGATGTTATCTTAGTAGACTCTGATGGCGAGAAGCTCACGTTTACCCGCACGGAAGGTACTATTCCACAGCTTTCTAAGCGTGTGCATATGGAGCTTCCGAGTGCGCGTAACAGCTGGTCTGCTAGTGCACCTGCGGCCTCTAAGCCAGCAGGCTCTGGCACAAGTGGTTCGGGTTTATCGGCAGCCAGCGAGTAGTATAGGTGCAACTATCTGTCACAATTGACAGTTGTATACAGTTTGATAGCGGTAAAGTGAAGGAGCGATTATGGATACACCTTTGGATTCTGCAGCTGAAGTTTCCCTAGATGAGGCAATTCGCCTTACTGCTCCTGGAACAGCACTGCGGCATTCATTAGACATGATAATTGCAGCTAACTTAGGTGCTCTTATCTGTGTGGGTGATTCTGATCGCGTATTGGCTGCGGGCAATGATGGCTTTCCGCTTAATATTTCTTTTACAGCTAACCGTCTGTTTGAGCTATCTAAAATGGACGGTGCCATTGTTATTGACCGTGACCTTACGCAAATCATGCGCGCTAACTTTCACTTGAACCCAGATTCCTCGTTGCCTACAACAGAGACGGGTATGCGCCACCGTACGGCTGCCCGCATGAGCTTGCTTACCGATGCCATGGTTATCTCGGTGTCTGAACGCCGTCAGGTGGTTAATATTTACGTTAACGGTCAGTCGTATCAAATTCGTACCGTAGCTGAGCTTATGACGCGCGTCAGCCAACTTTTGGCCACGCTGCAAACCACGCGCCAAACACTTGATCGCAGTCTTTTGCGCTTGACCTCACTTGAGCTGGATAACTATGTAACATTGGGCGATATTGCCAGCATTTATAGCCAGTTTGAGCTTTTAAGTGCTACAGATCAAAATCTGCAAGACATTATTGCGCAGCTTGGTGTGGAAGGACGTACGGTAGAAATGCAGCGCATGCAGCTTGTGGGTGACATGGACCATGAATACAGCCTCATGATTCGTGATTATGCCAGTCGCTCCACCGTGGAAGAGGCGCAAAACATTCGTGCGCAATTCCAAGCTCTGGCAGCCAAAAACGAGCTGGATATCAAAAACATTGCATCTGTGTTGGGGTATGAGGACCGCAAGGAAGATAGCGTTATGGTTCCGCTGGGCTTGCGTACTCTGTCTCGTATTTCCGTGGTGCGTGAAGGCATGGCCGATAAAATCGTGGATGAGTATGGTTCACTTCAGGAGTTGTTGGATGACATTCAACAAAATCCTGAGCGTTTGGATGAGATTGGCATTCGTAACTCGGTTATCTTGGCAGATAGCCTTCTTAAAATGCATGGAAGGCGATAAGGGTGAAGTGCACTTTGGAAAAGCAAGCGACAGACTTGCTGTTTGCCTCCACCACGCAAGTACAACCTGAGTTTCTTGATGAGCTTCATACTGCTCCAGACACCTGTGCCATTATTGCTGCCGGTGGTTCTGGGGTTCGTTTTGGGGATCCGCGCGGAAAACAGTTTGTAAATCTTTGTGGCTTGCCTCTTATTAGCTGGTCTATTCTTGCTTTTGATGAGGCGCCTTCTATCTCTTCCATTGTTATCGTATGTGCAACAGACCGTATGGATGAGATGCGCTCACAGACGGTGGATATTCTCACCTTGCATAAGCCTGTATACTTTGCCGCCGCGGGTGCAACGCGCCAAGAATCATGCTATGCAGGTTTGCTGCGTGCTCCACAAACAGCACGCTATGTAGCCATTCATGATTCTGCGCGTCCTCTTATTACGCCTGAGGGCATAGAGGATACGATTGCTCGTGTGAGGGCTGGTGCAGATGGAGCATTGCTGGCACATCCTGCAACAGACACGCTTAAAATTGTTGCAAAGGGTATGGTTGAGCAAACACCTGATCGCTCTTGCTATTGGTATGCGCAAACACCGCAGGTATTTGGTCGTGAGGCAATTCTTGCGGCACACAAGCACGCGCGTATGCATGCTGTTGTGGCTACGGACGATGCTTCGCTCATGGAGCAGCTTGGAGCACGGGTGGAAGTAGTGTCTACGCCAGCTGCTAACATAAAAGTCACGGTTCCCGAGGATCTTATTCTTGCAGAAGCCGTACTCCTTGATCGTTTTGCTCAAGCTGCAACAGGTGGTGAAGTATAGTGCTGCGTATCGGCCACGGTTATGATGTGCACCAACTTGTTTCCGACCGCGCCCTTGTTTTGGGTGGGGTAACTGTTCCACACTCCATGGGGCTTCTCGGCCATTCAGATGCAGATGTGCTTACCCATGCGTTGGCAGATGCCATTTTGGGTGCGTTGCGTGAGGGAGATATTGGTAAGCTGTTTCCAGACACTAATCCTGCCTACAAAGGAGTCAGTTCGTTGGAGTTGTTGCGCAAAGTGGTAACGCTCATGCGTTCGCATGGATTTGAGCTGGTAGATTGTGACTGTACGATTGTGGCTCAGGCACCAAAATTGGCACCGCATAGGGAGGAAATGCGATGTAACTTGGCCAGCGCAATGGATGTTCCTGTGGATTGTGTAGGCATTAAGGCAACCACTACCGAGAAGCTCGGATTTGTTGGACAGGAGCAGGGCATTGCAGCATGGGCCGTTGCACTTTTGCAAAAGCAGTAAAAGCAGTAGCTCACAATCAGGTCAGCCAGCAACAAACAACGTGTCCAACGTAGTAAGCACAGCATAACCAAGGAGAAGGCATGCTTGTATATAACAGTCAGCATCATAAAAAAGAAGAGCTTATCCCCATTGAGCCTGGAAAAATCCGTATGTATGTGTGCGGCCCAACCGTGTATGACCACATACATATTGGCAATGCACGCACGTTTTTGTCGTTTGATGTTATTCGTCGTTACCTACAGTACAAAGGCTTTGACGTAACCATGGCTCAAAACCTTACGGATGTGGACGATAAAATCATCAATCGTGCTCATGAGGAAGGTCGCAGTTCCGCAGAGGTAGCAGAAGAATATTCCAATGCCTTTATTGACATCATGCATAGGTTTGGTGTAGAAGACCCCGATATTCGTCCTCGCGCAACGCAAGAAATTGAAGCTATGCAAGACATGATTCTTACGCTTATACAGAAGGGTCATGCATATGTGGCTGCTAACGGTGATGTGTATTTCTCTGTGCGCTCTGACAAAAACTATGGTGTTCTTTCCGGTCGTGAATTAGACCAGCTTCGTGCAGGCGAGCGTGTGGAGGTTAACGAGGATAAACGCGATCCCTTTGACTTTGCGCTGTGGAAATCTGCAAAGCCTGGTGAGCCGAGCTGGCCAAGCCCTTGGGGAGAAGGTCGTCCTGGTTGGCATACTGAGTGCTGCGCTATGATTCATCGCTATTTAGGCACGCCTATTGATATTCACGGTGGCGGGCAAGACTTGGTATTTCCTCACCACGAGAATGAAACCGCTCAGGCCATGTGTGCGTGGGATGCGCCGCTGGCACATGCGTGGATGCATACGGGTATGTTGCGTGTGGATGGCGAGAAGATGTCTAAGTCTTTGGGTAACTTTTACACGCTTAAGGAAGTGTTAGACAAGTATCCTGCAGATGCTGTGCGTCTGCTTATGTTGCAAACTCACTATCGTGCTCCTTTGGATTTCTCGTTTAGCCGCCTTGATGGAACGCTGGGCACGCTTGAGCGTTTACGTGGCTGCGTGCGCAACCTTATGTGGGCAGCTCAAAACTCTGCCCAACCCACGCGTGAGCTTACAAACTCGGATACTAGTTTGGCAGCGGCTGTGGCACAGGCTCGGACAGACTTTGTAGCTCAGATGGATGATGACTTCAACACCGCTGGTGGCTTAGCTGCAATCTTTACGCTTACTACTGCGGCAAATACGTATCTAGATCAACATATGGGCAGCGTTGTGGCTTCTGTGGCTACCGATGCAGCAAATACGCTGGTAGAGCTGCTTGATGTACTGGGCATTAACCTATCTGAGTCCATACACAATGAGCTACCAGCAGAACTTATTACACTGTCCGCTTCGCTTGCTAACTATGCTGGCACATCTACGGACGAGGCAGCGCAAGCTCTTCTTAACGCCCGCCAGCAGGCTCGTGCCGAGAAAAACTGGGCGCTTGCAGACTCCATCCGCGATGCCATTGCCGAGCTTGGACTCACCATCGAGGATACCGCTGCAGGTCCTCGCCTTACGGTAAAAGGACGTGCTGCTCGTGGCTAAACCAAATTCGTCCAAGCGCACCAGCGCCTCTCGCGCTGGCGCTAGCGCTCGTCCCAGCTCGCGCTTAGGCAATCCTGCGCGCGGCAAGGGTCGTAGCAGTAAGTTCTTGCAAGACCAAGCTCACCACCAGCAACAATCCCAGCGTGCTAGGCGCTCCAACACCACGGGGCGTGCTCAGCGTTCTGCTCGTGGCGTAGCACATGATACATCTCAACTTTACGACCTTATCGAGGGTCGACGCGCCTGTGTAGAAGCATTGGATACGGGCTTGCCCATTGCAAAGGCTTTGGTTGTATCTGGGGCCAGCTCTCGCAATGCTACACAAGATGCTTCCCTTAAAGAGCTGGTAGACCGCTTATCTGCTGCTGGTATTCCCATAGAAGAGGTGCCTCGTGCAGTTTTGGATAGCATGTCTTCCCACGGCGCTCACCAAGGAATTATGCTGCGTACGCGTCCGTTTCAGTATGCGGAGCTTGGCGCCCTTATTGAGCGAGCAAGTAGCAGCAATGAGCTTATTGTGGTACTCGATCACGTAACCGATGAAGGTAACTTTGGTGCCATTGTCCGGAGTGCAGAAGTTGTTGGCGCTGCAGGTGTGGTTATTGCAAAGGCACGCGCTGCTCGCGTAAGTACTGCTGCTTATAAAACGTCTGCTGGTGCGGTGCTTCATGTACCTATTGCACAAGTTTCCAATTTGGCTTCTGCGCTTGATGAGCTTAAAAAGGCTGGTTTTTGGGTTGTTGGTTCTACGGAGCATGCTCAACAAAGTGTCTGGGAGTCTCCTATGAGCGGTCGCTTGGCTCTTGTTATGGGTTCAGAAGGCAAAGGCATTTCCCAGCTAGTGCTCAAAAAGTGTGATTTTATGTGCAAGTTACCTCAACGTGGTCTCGTTGAGTCTCTTAACGTTGCTCAGGCAACAACAGTTATGTGCTACGAGTGGCTGCGCCAAACTACTGCAACTGAGCCTCAAATAACCAAGACTCATGGTGGGGCACATGAGTAACAAGCGCCTTGAACTTTTGGTGGTAGATGGCTATAACGTCATCTTTAAAACACCGCGCTACACTGACCTTATAGACACGCCACCTACAAAATCGCTCTCGGCAGATCCCTTTGACCGCGCGCGTGAGCTGCTCATTTCTGATGTTGCTGCGTACGCTCAACGCCGTTTTACGCCGGTCATTGTATTTGATGGCTCTGGTAATGTGAACCCGGATCGTCCCAACCTTGTGCGTGCGGGAGTGCAGCTCATTTTTTCCAAGACAGGGGAGAGTGCAGATACCGTTATTGAGCGCTTGGTGGTGCAGTGCCGCCTTGAGCAACGTGATGTAACCGTGGTAACTTCCGATAGCACCATTAGGGCTACGGTTGGTGGTATTCCCGTTACCCGCATTTCCAGCACCGCTCTTATTAGTGATGTACATACAAATGAGGCAGACTCACGCCAAGCCATGGCTGACCAAGGACATACGCGCTTGACCGTTGCGGATCGTCTTGACCAAGCAACTATCGAGAAGCTCAATAAGCTGCTGGGGAAATAAAGGCCACGCAAGCAGCTCAAAAACAGTTCTTTAAAACTTCCTATAAAGATTCCGCGGCATACAAAGGAAGGTTTTTCATCCATCCTTGGTCTTTGTAATGAGCAAGAGAAAAGCGTATGCAGTGAGTAAGACCATACTTTTTTGCAAAGTATGCAAGGCTCTTGCTGGTAACATTAGCTGCAGACTTTACTTCAAGAGGAACAACCTCTCCGTTACACTCACAAATAAAATCAACTTCAGCTTTGTTTTGCTTTCCGTCCGCCGACCAATAGGCAGGCCGTTTTTTTGAGGCTGTGAGTTGCTGGCAGACAAATTGTTCACTGTATACACCCTTAGCATGGGTGAAAAGTGCGTCTCCATCAAAAAGAGTTTTTTCATTAAGGTGTAATGCTGCACCCAAAAGACCAATATCAAGAAGATAGAGCTTAAAATTGCTGGAGTCTTCATAGGCGGATAAGGGAATCCCTGGCTTTGTAATTTTATTAACCTTTGTTACAAGGCCAGCATCCGTAAGCCAGCTAATGGCATCTTTATAATCACGCCCGCGACCACCAGGACGCACTTGAGAATACATAAACTTGTTACTGCCATTCTCTCGAGCAATTTGTAGAGGAACCGAGCGCCAAGTTTCTCGTATGTGCTCTGTCTCAAGCGGCGAAGATACATGCTTTGAAAAGTCATGCTCATAGTCAATAAGCAGGGCATCTTGGATTTGACGTGCTTCGCTCAATAACCCTGTGGAGATATAGGCTTGTACTGCTGCCGGCATGCCTCCCACATATAAATAGCTACGAAGCGCATCTTCAAAAGATTCGCTCATGGCATGCATAAGTTCATAATCCTTCTGAATAATCAAATCTGCCAAGCTATCCTTACCTAAGGCTCGAAGAAACTCCGAGAAAGTCATAGGGAAAAGGTCAAGATAGTTTACTTTTCCAACAGGCCATGAAATACGAGTAGCGCTGTCTGCATTGTTTTCTCTGTTAAGAGCTACTCCTAACAATGATCCTGCGGCAATAACAGGTATCTGAGGCGTTTGCTCACAAAGCATCTTGAGTGATGTGATGGCGCGTGGGCATTCTTGTATTTCATCAAGAAAAAGAAGAGTTTCTCCGTCAAAGAGGTTTGTGTTGGTATAGGCGCCTAAGGCAGTAAGAATACGCTTTGGCTCTAACGATCCCGAGAAAAGCTGTTGGATTGTCTGGTTATCAAGAAAGTTAATGGAAGCAAAATGCTTAAAATCCTGCCGAGCAAACTCCTCTACAAGCCATGTTTTTCCAACCTGGCGCGCGCCTCTAATGATTAGTGGCTTGCGATGTGCCGAAGCACGCCAGGTTTTAAGCTTTTTAAGTGCGTATCTTTGCACGAGAGAGCTCCATCCATAAGTGATTTCTTGCCTATCTAGTATAGCAAAACCTTCGGAATCAGCCAAAATTGGTTACTTCCGACATCGGAATCAGCCAAAAATGGCTATTTCCGACATCGGAAATAGCCAATACAGGAACGAAAAAAGCCATTGTCTACACCGTAGGCGAACTTGAGGCGCCGCAAGACTCTGTTCAGATGACGTTAGTAAGAACTTGGCAAACAACCTAGTAAGCAATCACATAGAGCTGTTTTTAAAGGCAAACGTGGAAATATAGAAGTTCTTCTCGCCAGACGAATAAAGATACGCTATTATTACTCACGCACAGTTTGTGCAAGCAGTTTGCTGGTGTAGCTCAATGGTAGAGCCCTGGTTTTGTAAACCAGTTGTTGTAGGTTCGATCCCTATCACCAGCTCCAGGCAAAACACAGAGCCTTTAGCATAGTTCTAAAGGCTCTGTTTTTATGTCTGCCACGCACGCATTTTATCTGCAATTGTGCAGGAAACGTGACAAGGTAACGCCCGGCTGGGTGGTATGTATTGACAACCCCTCTATTCGGTCGTAATATTGCCTCCGCTTGCAAGGTTTATTTTTAAGCAAGTAGCTTGAAAATATATGGGGATATGGCACAGCGGCAACTGCGGCGGACTGTAAATCCGCTCCCTCTGGGTTCCTTGGTTCGAGTCCAAGTATCCCCACCATGCCCGTGTAGCTCAGTAGGTAGAGCACTTCGTTGGTAACGAAGAGGTCACCGGTTCAAATCCGGTCGCGGGCTCCATCTTTTCAAGCAACCGCCATGCCGGCGTAGCTCAGCTGGTTAGAGCACACGGCTCATACCCGTGATGTCACTGGTTCGAATCCAGTCGCCGGTACCATGAATTCTTGCGGCCCTCCTGGGCCGTTTGGAATATATAAGCAAGTTATTCGCTGGATAGCCCATAAAGCTAGTTCCAAGAGGAGGATGGCAATGGCCAAGGAGAAGTTTGATCGTTCCAAGCCACACGTAAACATTGGTACCATTGGTCACGTAGACCACGGTAAGACCACTCTTACCGCAGCAATCACCAAGGTTCTCTCCGAGACCGAGGGTTGCCATGCAGACTACACTGCTTTCGAGAACATCGATAAGGCTCCCGAAGAGCGTCAGCGTGGTATTACCATTTCTGTAGCTCACGTAGAGTATGAAACCTGGGAGCGCCATTACGCTCACGTAGACTGCCCTGGTCACGCTGACTACGTAAAGAACATGATTTCCGGTGCTGCACAGATGGACGGTGCTATTCTGGTAATCGCTGCTACCGATGGTCCTATGGCTCAGACCCGCGAGCACATTCTTCTTGCTCGTCAGGTAGGCGTACCTTACATCATCGTCTTCCTTAACAAGTGCGACATGGTAGACGACGAGGAGCTTATTGACCTCGTAGAGATGGAGACTCGTGACCTTCTCTCTGAGTATGACTTCCCCGGTGATGATCTTCCTATCGTTCGTGGTTCCGCTCTTGGCGCCCTCAACGGTGAGGAGAAGTGGGTTGAGTCTGTCGTAGAGCTTATGCGTCAGGTAGATTCTTACATCCCCACCCCAGCTCGTGATAACGAGAAGCCCTTCTTGATGGCTATTGAGGATGTTATGACCATTTCTGGTCGTGGTACCGTTGCTACTGGTCGTGTAGAGCGCGGTCAGCTTAAGCTGAACGAGCCCGTCGAGATTGTTGGCATCAAGGATACCCAGAGCTCCGTCTGCACTGGCATCGAGATGTTCCGTAAGACTATGGACTTCTGCGAGGCTGGCGACAACGTAGGTCTGTTGCTCCGCGGCATTAAGCGCGAGGATGTTGAGCGCGGTCAGGTACTCTGCAAGCCCGGTTCTGTAACTCCTCACAAGAAGTTCACCGGTGAGATTTACGTACTGACCAAGGAAGAGGGCGGCCGTCACACCCCATTCTTCAATGGCTATCGTCCTCAGTTCTACTTCCGCACCACTGACGTAACCGGCTCCATCGAGCTCCCCGAGGGCGTAGAGATGGCTATGCCTGGTGACCACGTTACCATTAACGCTGAGCTTCTTTACCCCATCGCTATGGAGGAGGGCCTGCGCTTCGCTATCCGCGAGGGTGGCCACACCGTAGGTGATGGTCGTGTAGCTACCATCGTTGAGTAAACGACTGAGCTGACGTAATCTGACCCGGCGTCTTCGCAAGAGGGCGTCGGGTTTCTTTTCTCTATTGGCTTTACCACTTGTTTTGATTGTTTTGTCAAGGATACGTACAAGATGTCTTATGGCTTGACAAGATGGGAAGCAAGATGGTAACGTATCCCACCGCGTATAACTGAGAAACACTCTCAGTTATTTGGGTAACTGGGAGGTTTCATGCGTACTATGGTCACCCTCGCATGCACCGAGTGCAAGCGTAGGAATTACACCACAGATAAGAACAAGAGCAACAACCCCGAGCGTATGGAGTTGAAGAAGTATTGCCCTTGGTGCCACAAGCACACTGTTCATAAGGAAACCCGCTAGGTTTTTCTAATACGCCAGTAGTTCAATTGGTAGAGCATCGGTCTCCAAAACCGAGTGTTGAGGGTTCGAGTCCTTCCTGGCGTGCCAGCTAATACACCGGCCCGTCCCTTACCGGGCGGGCTGGTTTTATGAGATAGGGTCATATACCCGAAGGGATGAGTTCATGGCGAACAAGGAGCGCAATAAGAGGAGTGCCCGTAAGGCTCGTGCACAAGAGCGTGCCGAGCGTGAGGCTATCCAGGCTGATGCCGCTTCCGATTCCCAAACCAAGGTAGCTGCTAAGGCTGAGGTAACGAAGGCAGAATCAAAGGCCAAGGCAAACAAGCGCCCTGGCTTTATCAGGCGTTCGCTTGGTTGGTTTGGTGATGTCCGTACGGAGATGCACAGGGTTACATGGCCTACTAAGCCAGAGCTTAAGAATTACACCGTTGGTGTATTTGCAATGCTGATTGTATTTGGTATCGCAATTTGGGCAGTTGACTTAGGCATTGTTGCACTTCTCTCCGCATACGCAGGTTTGGGGGCATAGTAATGGCTAAGCGTTGGTATGTTATTCATACCTATTCTGGTTACGAGAATAAGGTTAAGGCAGATCTTGAGCATCGTATTGAGACCTTTGGTTTGGAAAATGTTGTTGTAGACATTCAAATTCCTACCGAGGAAGTAACCGAGCTCAAAGAGGGCGGCAAGCGTGAAACCAAGGAAACCAAGGTATTCCCTGGCTATGTGCTTGTTCGCATGGAGATTGATGATAACTCCTGGGCTGTTGTCCGTAACACGCCTGGCGTAACGGGTTTTGTAGGCATAGATGGTAAGCCTACGCCTCTTTCTCGTGATGAGTTTAACAAGATTATGCGTCGCTCCAATAAGAGTGCAGATGCTCCTCGTCCTACCTCTACCGATCTTGAGGTTGGGCAGTCCATCCGCGTTGTTTCTGGCGCACTTGCAGACTTTGATGGCACCATTTCTGAGATTATGCTCGCATCGGGTAAAGTCAAGGTTATGCTTGCAATCTTTGGTCGTGAGACACCAGTTGAGCTTGATATAGATAAGGTAGCGGCAATTAACTAGCTATTCCACCTCTTGCTTCTTTCGGTGAGGAATGCTTCTGAAGCAAGGGCGTATATAGAATTATGTACAGGTAACTAAGGTAACTAACGGTATACAGGAGAACACTATGGCTGAGAAGAACGTAGTTAAGTTCATTAAGCTTCAGATTCCTGCTGGTCAAGCAAACCCTGCTCCTCCAGTAGGTCCTGCTCTGGGTGCTGCACAAGTAAACATTATGCAGTTCTGCCAGGCATTTAACGCAGAGACTAAAGATCAGGCTGGCGACATTATCCCCGTTGAGATTTCCGTATACGAGGATCGTAGCTTCAGCTTTGTTTGCAAGACTCCTCCCGCAGCTAAGCTCATCATTAAGGAGCTTGGCATTAAGGGTGGTTCTGGTGTTCCTCAGCGTGATAAGGTTGGTCAGCTTTCTCAGGACCAGCTTCGCAAGATTGCTGAGATTAAGATGCCTGACCTCAATGCTAACGATATTGATGCCGCAATGAAGATTGTTGCCGGCACCGCTCGTTCCATGGGTGTCACCATCGCTGAGTAACTCACGCAATTCATTGTTTTTATGCTTGCCTCACAAGGAGTGTGAGCTTTACGTGGGAGGGCATGCCGCCCGTATGCACCACACAAGGAGGATTTATGGCAAAGCACGGTAAGAACTATCGTAACGCTTCCGAGAAGGTCTCTGCAGACCTCTACAGCCCTAAGGCTGCTCTTGAGCTTGTAAAGGAGCTCGCAAGCGCTAAGTTTGACGAGACCATTGATGTTTCTATCCGCTTAGGCGTAGATACCCGTAAGGCAGATCAGAACGTTCGTGGTTCCATTTCCCTTCCTCATGGCACTGGCAAGACTGTTCGCGTTGCAGTATTTGCAGAGGGCGAGAAGGCCCGTGAGGCAGAGGCTGCTGGCGCAGACATTGTAGGCGCAGATGACTTGGTTGCTTCCATTCAGGCTGGCAACTTTGACTTTGATGCCGCTATTGCAACTCCTAACATGATGGCTAAGGTTGGCCGCATTGGTAAGCTTCTTGGACCTCGTGGTTTGATGCCTAACCCCAAGCTTGGCACCGTAACCATGGATGTTGCAAAGATGGTTGGTGAGCTCAAGGCTGGTCGTGTAGAGTATCGCGCTGATCGTTACGGCATCTGCCACGTACCTCTGGGCAAGGCTTCCTTTGAGCTTGTTGCATTGGTAGAGAACTACCAGGCACTTATCACCGAGATTTTGCGTGTTAAGCCTGCAGCTGCCAAGGGTCGTTACATTAAGTCTGTTGTAGTTTCTTCCACTATGGGACCTGGTGTTAAGGTAGACGGCACCAAGGTTCGTGCCCTTATGGAGGACTAGTACCACTTAGGCATACCTGTTTATTCCTAAAGCACCTCATCTCGCCGATGGGGTGCTTTTTTGTATGAGAAGCTGCATCCTATAAAAGCAATACTTAGTTATGATTGACAGTAAATCGGGGGGTATATTCAACAAGCTTTTATTTATTAAACGATAAGAGGTAAAAATGGCTGAGACAAGATTCGCGCTTCTCATTGATGCAGAAAACATTCCTGCAAAGTATGCTCAAAACATACTTGCAGAAATAGAAAAGCATGGCACATGCCTGTATAAGAGGGTGTATGGAAATATTAATGATATTACCAAGAATAAATGGCAAGACGCAGTTAAAGAGTATTCGCTTACGCCAAGGATTCAAATAAATAATACTCGTGGTAAAAACGCATCTGATTCAGCACTCATCATAGACGCAATGGATATTTTGCACACAGGTAATGTTACTGGCTTTTGTATCGTCTCGTCTGATAGCGATTATACGTATTTGGCAAGAAGGATTAGCGAGTCTGGTTGCAAAGTATGGGGTATGGGCGAATCAAAGAAGACACCCGACGCATTAAAAAATGCCTACAATAAGTATATTCCCATACAAGGTTCGACTTCAAAGCAGGCTAAGGAAGATAAACATACTGCTAAAGCTACAAAGAACACAAAAGCCGAAAATAATCAGCAGAAACAAAAGACTGCAAACCAAGATGAAAAAACGACAAATAATAACCTCAGGAAGGAGAACATTCAAAAATATATTCGAAAGTTTGTTGAGAAATGTGTTAGTGAAGGGAAGCCAGCAAGCCTATCATTTATCGGTAAAGAGCTTAAGAAAAAATATGGAGATTCTATAGTAAAATCTTATAAAAAAGGAAATGGAACTTCCTACAAGTCCCTTAAAGAGTTTATTAACGACTGCAGTTATCTTAAAGTGGATAAAAACAATAATGACGTATCTATCGCATAGATATTTATAAACAAGTCTGCTGTGGATACATACGGAGACGAGGCTGTAGCTAACTACCTTTACAGTTTAATAGCCGAGCCAAGCGCCTAAACTCCGTGGCAATCCTGTGAATCGTAGCTTACGCTTGACGAGAAACCCTTCTCGTTGCACAATAATCAATTGCTAGAGCACAAGCTTTAGCAGACGTTTAGCACGTCCACTGCCAGAGACAGCTGGTGCCCGTTTGGGCCTAAAGGGAGCAGATGCGCCCGCCCGCCGAGGTGGTCTAAAGAGTTTTGTATCTTCTGACCCCGTCTGGCATAAGCTGGCGGGGTCTTTGCATGCAAGGGCCCACCGTGCAGGTGGTTCGTGCCTGAAGACATGCATAAAGGAGGTGTCATATGCCAGCACAGTCTAAGTTCGATATGCTCGAGAAGGTATCTGCCTCGCTCGAGAATGCCGCAGGCCTTTTTGTAATCGACTACCGTGGTCTTTCCGTAAAGGAGGCACAGCAGCTTCGTCGTGATTTGCGTGAATCTCACGCAGAGATGAAGGTCTACAAGAACAATATCGTAAAGATTGCTCTCGAGAAGGCCGGTTTGCCCGCTATCGATGATGTCCTCATCGGTACATGTGCATACGTTTTTTACGAGAACGATCCTGTAGATGCAGCTAAGGTAATCAAGGCAGCAAGCAAATCTCTTAAGAAGATTGAGTTCCTTGGCGGCATTGCAGATGGTAAGGCAGTTAACGCAGCAGAGGCAAACGCTATTGCAGATCTTCCTTCTCGCGAGGAGCTCATTGCCAAGTTCGTTGGTTGCATTTCCAATCCTCTTTCTGGGGTTGTCCGTGTACTCAATGGTCCTGCACAGGGCCTTCATACGGTTCTTTCCGCAGTGGAGGAGCAGAAGAACGCTGCATAACGCAGTGGGATTCACCCAAACTTTTACATGTAGCTAAGGACATCAAAAACGATGTCCCTCACAAAGGAGAATTGACATGGCTGTCACCAAGGATGAAATTATTGAGGCTCTTAAAGAGATGCCAGCACTCGAGCTTTCTGAGCTTGTGCACGAGCTTGAGGACGTATTCGGCGTATCCGCTGCTGCTCCTGTAGCAGTTGCTGCTGCTCCTGCTGCTGCTGAGGCTGCTGAGGAGAAGACCAACTTTGACGTAGTTCTCGAGGGTTTTGGCGAGAACAAGATTGCTGTTATTAAGGTAGTTCGTGAGCTCACCTCTGCTGGCCTGAAGGAGGCCAAGGAGATGGTTGAGGGTGCTCCTAAGGCAATCCTCGAGGGCGCAAAGAAGGATGACGCTGAGGCTGCTAAGGCTAAGCTTGAAGAGGCTGGTGCTGCTGTAACCCTTAAGTAAATCCTCTTTTGCGGGAATTACTTACGCGTTTCTCACCCCTGTTTAAAACAGCAAGGACCCTTGGTTATAGGCCGAGGGTCCTTTAGTTTTCACTGCAATTTTGCTCACAAACCCTTTTGTTAGACAGTACATTTGTTGTACACTAATAGGTCCACATGTTCCCCACATATTTTCTTTTTTGTTTGAGCAGGTAAATAGGGCTTGTGGCTTTCTTTACTGTAAAAAACAGCTAAAGTCAAGCATTTTAATTGACCAAACCTCCTTCCTTAGGTAGATTATTAGATTGCGATATTTGTCGCATTATGTCGTTCCGAAGGAGGAAACACCTGGTGCCTACCACAAAGATTTCCACTACTACCTCCGCAAATGCACGTGAGCGCGTGAGCTTTAGCAAGATTCGCTCTAACGTCGAGCCACCCAACCTCATTGAAGTTCAGAAGGAGTCTTTCCATCGTTTTATGACGACTGGTTTGGACGAAGCCTTCGCAGAGGCATCTCCTATCGAGAATGCCGCTGGAACCATGGAGGTTTCGTTTGGCGAGCATCAGTTTGGAGATCCTGCACACACCATTGCTGAGTGCCGTGCTAAGGACATTTCTTATCAGGCTCCTATGCTCGTAGAGGTCCGCTTTGTCAATAAAGAGACGGGCGAGATTAAGGAGCAGCTCGTATTCATGGGTGACTTCCCACTTATGACCGAGCGCGGTACGTTTATCATCAACGGCTCTGAGCGCGTTGTTGTTTCCCAGCTTGTTCGTTCTCCAGGCGTCTACTTCTCTGAAGAGACGGATAGTGGCGTGTTAGTACACCGCGTCCAGTTCATTCCCGCTCGTGGTGCATGGTTGGAGTTTGAGGTCGATAAGCGCGGTCAGCTTGTTGTATCTATTGATCGCAAGCGCCGTCAATCTGCTACCCTGCTGCTTCGTGCATTGGGCATTGCGGAGTCTGATGACGAGATTCTTAACCTGTTGGGCGATTCTGACGTTGTCCGCTCCACCATTGAGCGTGACTCCGTACAGACCCGTCAAGCTGCTTTGGAAGAGATTTACCGTCGTCAGCGCCCCGGCGAGCCTGTTACTGCAGACTCAGCTCGTTCTTTGCTCGATGGTTTGTTCTTCAATCCAGTACGCTATGACCTTGCTAAGGTTGGTCGCTACAAGATTAACAAGAAGCTCGAGCTCGATACTGAGGCAGATATCGTTACCCTTACCGAGGAAGATATTGTTGTTGCCCTCCGTTACTTGCTTGCACTTCACGCTGGCGATACAACCAAGAAGGTTGATGACATTGACCACTTTGGTAATCGCCGCGTCCGCACGGTAGGCGAGCTGGTACAAAATCAATTCCGCATTGGTATGAGCCGCATGGAGCGTGTCATCCGTGAGCGCATGGCGTCCCAGGATGCTGATGACATCACTCCACAGTCTCTTATTAACATTCGTCCTATTGTGGCAGCAATCAAGGAGTTTTACGGTTCTTCTCAGCTGTCTCAATTCATGGATCAGTCCAACCCACTTGCTGGTCTTACTAACAAGCGTCGTCTTTCTGCTTTGGGACCTGGCGGTCTTGCTGGCCATAAGTCTGGTTCCAGCCGTCGTACCAATGTACCTACGGCAGTTCGTGACGTTCACAACTCTCACTATGCACGTATGTGCCCTATCGAGACTCCAGAAGGACCAAATATTGGTCTTATCGGCTCTTTGGCACTGTATGCGCACGTAAATGAGTATGGCTTTATTGAGTCTCCGTATCGTCGTGTTAAGGACGGTACGCTGACGGATGAGATTGTATGGATGACAGCAGATGAGGAGGAGCAGCACAATATTGCTCCCGCCAACACACCTGTTGATTCCAAGACTGGTGAGTTTATTGAGCTCGATCCTGCAACTGGCAAGCTTGTCAAGCCTACTCGTGTAGTAGCTCGTACGCGTGACTTTGACGGTTCCTTTGGTGCGCCTGCACAGGTTCCCGTAGAGGACATTGACCTCATGGATGTTTCTGCTCGTCAGCTTTTGTCGGTAGCAGCAACGCTCATTCCATTCCTCGAGCATGATGACGCTAAGCGTACGCTCATGGGTGCAAACATGCAGCGTCAGGCAGTGCCTCTGATTAAGGCTTGTGCACCTTTGGTAGGCACTGGTATGGAAGCTCGTGCAGCTTTGGACTCTGGTGAGATGGTATGTGCTACTGAGGACGGCCGTGTTGTAGAGGTAGATGCTCTTCACGCAGTTGTTAAGGGCGCAAGTGGCGAGATTACCTACGAGTTCCCCAAGTTTGAGCGCTCCAATCAGTCTACTTGCATCAACCATCGTCCCGTTATTAAGGTTGGTGACGATGTAGTAGCTGGTCAGCCTTTGGCAGACGGTACTTCTATCGATAAGGGCGAGCTTGCTTTAGGCAAGAACTTGCTCGTAGCCTACATGCCATGGGAGGGCTTCAACTACGAGGACGGTATCGTTGTTTCTGAGCGTGTGGTAGAGGAAGACCTGCTTACCTCCATCAATATTTCTCGCCATGAGATTGATGCTCGTGATACCAAGCTCGGCGCAGAGGAAATTACGCGCGAGATTCCTAACATGTCTGAGGACATGATTGCCAACCTCGATGAAGACGGCATTATTCGTGTAGGTGCAGAAGTTGGCCCTGGTGACATCTTGGTTGGTAAGGTCACTCCTAAGGGTGAGACTGCCCTTACCGCAGAGGAGCGTTTGCTGCGTGCCATCTTTGGTGCTAAGGCTCATGATGTTCGTGACACGTCCCTTAAGATGCCTCACGGTTCCTATGGTCGTGTTGTAGAGGTAGTTCGCTTTAGTCGCGAAGCAGGCGATGATCTGCCTCCAGGAGTAAATGACCTAGTACGCGTCTTTGTTGCACAGCGCCGTAAGATTCAGCAGGGCGATAAGATTTCTGGTCGTCACGGCAACAAGGGTGTTGTCTGTCGTGTACTTCCTGTTGAGGATATGCCTTATATGGCGGATGGTACGCCAATTGACGTACTTCTCGATCCCTTGGGCGTACCTTCTCGTATGAACGTTGGTCAGCTGCTTGAGTGTCATCTTGGCTGGGCTGCAAGCCACGGTTGGGATACCACAACGGACAAGTCCGACACCTATGTACCAGGCCCCATGTTTGTCTCGACGCCCGTTTTTGATGGCGCCAATGACGAGGAAGTAGCAGACGTATTACGTCGTGCTAACGTAAACCTCGTTAACAAGGCAAAGCAGGAGTACGGCGAGCATATACATGAGGCATTCATTCCTCAGCTCAACGATATGGGCAAGACCACGTTGTATGACGGACGTACGGGCGAGCCTTTCCGTGATCAGATTACCGTTGGTACCAGCTATATCCTGAAGCTTGGTCACATGGTTGACGATAAGATTCACGCTCGTTCTACTGGTCCTTACAGTCTGGTAACCCAGCAGCCTTTGGGCGGTAAGGCTCAGTTTGGTGGTCAGCGCTTTGGTGAGATGGAAGTTTGGGCACTGTACGCTTATGGTGCTGCTAACGTCCTCCAGGAGATTTTGACTGTTAAGTCTGATGACACCATTGGTCGCGTTAAGACCTACGAGTCCATTGTTAAGGATGAGAACGTACCTGCTGCAGGCACGCCTGAGTCCTTTAAGGTTCTCGTTAAGGAAATGCGCTCCCTTGCTCTTTCCATTGAACCTATCAACTACAAGAAGGTTTCTAGGAACACGGCAGCTCCCGCTGCATCTAACCATTCCGTCGACGACGTATTTTCTGCAGTAGATGAGGCAACCAACTTGGTGGATGACCTGTCTGATGTTGCAGACGTCGAAGTTCTTGTCGGCGACGTCCAGGACGATAAGGAGTAACGAACGTGGCAGATTTCGATAGCACCGACTTCGACGCCATTAAGATCTCGCTTGCTTCTGCCGATCAGATCCGTAGCTGGTCTTTTGGCGAGGTAAAGAAGCCCGAGACGATTAACTACCGTACGCTCAAGCCAGAAAAGGACGGCTTGTTCTGCGAGAAGATTTTTGGACCTGTAAAGGACTGGGAGTGCTCTTGCGGTAAGTACAAGGGAATTCGTTTCAAGGGTATTGTCTGCGAGCGCTGTGGCGTAGAGGTAACCAGTGCCAAGGTTCGTCGTGACCGCATGGGTCATATCGAGCTTGCTGCTCCTGTGAGTCATATCTGGTACTTCAAATCCCCCAACAGCTTCCCTCTGGCTCGCTTGCTTGATGTTAAGGGCAAGGACCTCGAGAAAATCTTGTACTTTGCAAGCTATGTCATTACTGAGGTAGATACTGAGGCTCGTGAGGCTGACAAGGATGACCTGCGCGAGGAGCTTGCAGCAGATATTGAGGAGCTCGATGCAGAGCGCGATGAGCAGATTGCTCGTGTACGTGAGCAGGGTGAGGACTCTGGCAACAGCTTTGATGATGTAGAGCCTCTTACCGCTGATGAGGTTCGTGCAGAGGTTGCAGACATCGAGGAAGAGTACGAGGAAGAGAAGACGCTTCGCCGTGAGGCTTACGAGCGTTTTATGCAGCTCAGCAAGCGTGATCTTATCTCTGATGAGTCTTTGTTCCGCGAGATGAAGCGCTATTACTCCATCTACTTCAAGGGTGGCATGGGTGCCGAGGCCGTACGTGAGCTTCTTCGTTCCGTTGACTTGGAGAAGGAATCCAAGGAACTGCGCGAGATTGTAGCAGACGTAGACGGTCAAAAGGCTAAGCGTGAGAAGGCAGTTAAGCGCCTTGAGATTGTGGATGCCTTCCTTGAGGGTCATAACGATCCTGCGGACATGATTTTGGATGTAATCCCTGTTATTCCACCAGATCTTCGTCCTATGGTTCAGCTTGATGGTGGTCGCTTTGCCGCATCTGACCTCAACGATTTGTATCGTCGTGTTATCAACCGTAACAACCGTCTTAAGCGCTTGCTTGACCTTGATGCTCCCGCAATCATTGTTAATAACGAGAAGCGCATGCTGCAGGAAGCCGTAGACGCACTGTTTGATAACGGTCGTCGTGGCCGTCCTGTCACCGGTCGTGGTGGTCGTCCTTTGAAGTCTCTTGCAGAGGCACTCAAGGGCAAGCAGGGTCGTTTCCGTCAAAACCTTCTTGGTAAGCGTGTAGACTACTCTGGCCGTTCGGTAATTGTAGTAGACCCCCAGCTTAAACTGCATCAGTGTGGCCTTCCTAAGGCAATGGCATTGGAGCTGTTTAAGCCATTCGTCATGCGTCGTCTTGTTGAGCTTAACAAGGTCGAGAACATCAAGGGCGCCAAGCGCGCCATCGATCGCGCTATCCCTGCGGTATGGGATGTTTTGGAGGAGGTCATTCAAGATCGCCTCGTACTTCTCAACCGCGCTCCAACGCTGCATCGTTTGTCTATCCAGGCATTTGAGCCCGTTTTAGTAGAGGGTAAGGCTATCCACCTGCATCCTTTGGTTTGCGCACCCTTCAACGCAGACTTTGACGGCGACCAAATGTCGGTACACGTACCTCTTTCTACGCAGGCTCAGACTGAAGCTCGCGTTCTTATGCTTTCGTCCAACAACGTTCGAAGCCCAGCCTCTGGTAAGGTTCTTACCGTTCCTTCTCAGGACATGGTCTTTGGCGTGTATTTCCTTACCACCTCTAAGGATGACGTAGCTGGTCAGGGTCGTGTATTCTCCAACTTTGACGATGCTATGAGTGCCTATGACTCTCGTAGTGATTTGGACATCCAGGCAAAGATTACCGTTCGCGTCTCTGCCACCGACGCTAATGTCGAGAAGGACGGCAAGAAGTTCTTCCGCGTTCGCAATGGTCGCGATGACATCGTCGATTACGACGTAACCGAAGGCGCCGCTCGCTTTGAGACTACGGTTGGTCGCATTATCTTTAACCGTCAGTGCTTGCCAGCAGATTATCCCTTTATCAACTACAAGATGGTAAAGAGCGATATGGGCAAGCTCGTTAATGATTGCTGTGACCGCTACTCGCTTACGCAGGTAGAGGATATTCTCGATAGCATCAAGTACGCTGGTTTCCACTTTGCTACCCGCGCCGGTCTGACCGTTTCTGTATGGGACGCTGTCATCCCCGATGACAAGGAGCAGATGCTTGAAGAGGCACAGGCTGCCGTTAACGAGATTAACGAGAACTATGAGGACGGTCTTCTGTCCGAGCGCGAGCGTCACGCCGAGGTAATTCAGGCTTGGACCTCTTGCACCGAAGAGCTGGGCTCCAAGATGCTTGATGGCTTTGCTGAGGATAATCCCATTTACATGATGGCTGACTCCGGTGCTCGTGGTTCTAAGACGCAGTTGCGCCAGCTCGCTGGTATGCGTGGTCTGATGGCAGACATGTCTGGTGATACCATCGACCTTCCCATTAAGGCAAACTTCCGCGAGGGTCTTGAGCCTCTGGAGTACTTCATCTCTACCTATGGCGCTCGTAAGGGTCTGGTAGATACCGCATCCCACACCTCTGACTCTGGTTACTTGACTCGTCGTTTGGTAGACGTAGCTCAGGACGTTATTGTTCGCGAGGAGGACTGTGGAACTGATGAGGGAGTAACGTATAACCTCATCAAACCTGGTACCACTGAACTCAACACTGATCTTATCGGTCGTTGTGCACTCAATGACATCATGGATGAGAAGGGCAGTGTTCTTCTTGCCAAGGATGAGTATATTGAGTCCGCAGATGATATCCAGAAGCTTGTGGATGCTGGCCTGAAGAAGGTTGAGCTTCGTGCACTGCTTACCTGCCGCTCTAAGTACGGCGTATGCCAGAAGTGCTACGGCTGGGATCTTTCCACACGTCGCCCCGTCAACATTGGTACGGCAGTTGGTATTATTGCAGCTCAGTCCATTGGTGAGCCCGGTACCCAGCTTACGATGCGTACCATTCACTCCGGTGGTGTAGCAGGTGCAGACGATATTACGCAGGGTCTTCCTACCGTTGCTCGTATGTTTGACGTTGTAGGCAACGTTAACGAGAAGATCTTGGGTCGTGAAGCAGACCTGGCCGAGAACTCCGGTGTTCTTAAGATTATTCCTGAGACCACTGACTACATCCTACAGATTGTGGATCCTGAGGATACGACGCGCGTTATTGTCGAGAAGAAGGTTCCCGTATCCGTTCGCTTTATGCCTGGCATTGAAGATGGTTGTACGGTTCGTGCTGGTGATCAGATTACCAAGGGCTTTGTAAACTTCCGTCGTTTGCGTACGCTTACGGATATTGAATCTACCATGCACATCTTTGTAGAGTCCGTTAAGGACGTCTACACCAGCCAAGGTGTAGATTTGGACGATAAGCACATCGAGGTAATTGCTCGTCAGATGTTGCGTCGCGTTCAGATTACTAACCCCGGCTCTTCTCGTTACTTGCTTAACCAGTACGTTGATCGTTATGAGTTTGCTGATACCGTCAAGGAGATTCAGCTTGCTGGCGGTACGCCTCCTGAGGCAACTCCCGTTATCTTGGGTACCTTGCGTGTTGCAAGCTCTATTGATTCTTGGCTGTCCAGTGCATCGTTTATCCGTACTGCTGGCGTACTTACCGACGGTGCCATTAGGGGCGAGGTTGACAACCTGCTTGACCTTAAGTCTAACGTTATTGTTGGTAAGCAGATTCCTGCAGGTACTGGTCTTTCTGCTTACAGTGATGTTGAGCTTACGTATCATGGCACACCTATTACCAAGGTGGCTAACGAGAAGACCTTGCCTGAGTGGGCACCCGATATGCTCAAGGACATTGAGGAGAAGCTTCCTCAACAGCTTGATTGGGTTGGCGATGAGTACCCCATGGGCGGCGTCTACTCCAAGAATGGCCGTACGCTTTCCAGTGAGGAAGCCAAGCTGTACTTGTTTGATGACCTGGGAGTATCTCAGCGTTGGACCAACAAGTTTAGTGAGGTTGGTATCGAGACCGTTGGTGACCTTATCGGTAAAACTGAGGATGACCTGCTGCGCATTGATGGTATTGGTGCAAAGGCCATTGAGGAGCTCCGCGATGGTCTTGAGGCTCGTAACCTGTTGTATATTCTTGAGCCAGATGATGACGTTGCCGATGACGAGGACTTAGCTCAGCTTCTTAATATGGTGTTTAGCCCCGATGATGACGGCGACATCATGCTGGGTACTGCAGCCCCCGCAACTCACCGATATACTGATGAGTTGATTGGTGCTCCTTCTACAGGCGCTTCTTCTGGTCTTGAGGCAATTAACGAGGATCTTGATTCTCTTGATGATCTTCTCAGCCAGGTGGTTCGTCAGGAGGATGCAGCTGCCGCAGCTGACGATGACGAAGAGTAATTGTTGTAACGCTTGTAGCTGTTGTTGGTTATAAAACGTTCATGGCCTGTCCGATTTATTTCGGGCAGGCCATTTTTTGTGCGCTTAGGAAGTAGTAGACAAGTGCTTGCTGTTACATAGTTCGTGACTCGTCGTGCCATTATTAATATTAATAATGGCACGACGCAAAAGAAACGATGCCAAAGATACGACGCCAAAATATGGTAAGCCTGTGAAATAAGGATACGCCCGGTGCCGTGGTGTGTTGACGCTCAAGCTTGAGCGTTGTATCGTTCCACATTGCGACAATTCTAGGTGATGGTGCTGCGTCGCCTTTGAGGGTTAGCATATTTGTTTATCAATAGGTAAGAAGGAGAAAGCTTTGCCTACAATTAATCAGCTCGTTCGCCAGGGCCGTGTGAGCGTTAAGGCCAAGTCCAAGAACGCTGCTCTCCAGCACAACCCACAAAAGCGTGGCGTGTGCACTCGTGTATTTACTACCACCCCTAAGAAGCCTAACTCGGCTCTTCGTAAGGTTGCTCGTGTACGCCTGGTAAATGGCATCGAGGTAACCGCCTACATTCCTGGTGAGGGCCACAACCTTCAGGAGCACTCCATCGTTCTTATCCGCGGTGGCCGTGTTCGTGACCTTCCTGGTGTTCGTTACAAGATTGTCCGTGGTGCTTTCGACTGCGCAGCAGTTCAGAACCGTAAGCAGGGTCGTTCCCGCTACGGTGCTAAGCGTGGCTAATTAACCAAGGATTAAACGTTCGTTCCCTAAAGTTCTGAGGAGAAAATAATGCCGCGTCGTGCAGCAGCAGTTCGTCGTGAGGTTCAGCCTGACGCCGTTTACAACAACAGGCTCGTAACCCAGCTTATTAACAAGATTTTGCTTGACGGTAAGAAGTCTACCGCTGAGCGTATTGTATACACCGCTTTTGACCTCGTAGCTTCCAAAACCGGCGAGGATGCACTTGCCGTATTCAAGAAGGCTATGGACAACGTACGTCCTACCCTTGAGGTTAAGCCCAAGCGTGTTGGTGGCGCTACCTATCAGGTACCTATGGAGGTTAACTCCCGTCGTGCTACCACCCTTGCAATCCGTTGGCTCGTTGGTTTTTCTCGCACTCGTAAAGAGAAGAGCATGGCAGAGCGTCTTGCAAACGAGATTGTAGATGCTTCCAATGGCGTTGGCGCCTCTATCAAGAAGCGCGAAGATGTATTCAAGATGGCAGAGGCTAACCGCGCCTTCTCCCACTACCGCTTCTAATTGGAAGGTCTGGAGTAATTTATGGCAAAGGTTAAGTATAAACTCGAAGATCTTCGTAACATCGGCATCATGGCTCACATTGATGCAGGTAAAACGACGACTACCGAGCGCATTCTTTACTACACGGGTAAGACCCACAAAATTGGTGAGGTTCATGATGGCGCAGCTACCATGGACTGGATGGTTCAGGAGCAGGAGCGCGGTGTAACCATTACCTCCGCTGCAACTACGTGCTTTTGGAAAGATCACGTCATTCAGATTATTGACACCCCTGGTCACGTAGACTTTACCGCTGAGGTAGAGCGCTGCTTGCGTGTTCTTGATGGTGCTGTAGCAGTATTTGACGCTGTTGCAGGTGTACAGCCTCAGTCCGAGACCGCTTGGCGTCAGGCTTCTAACTACAACGTTCCTCGTATTGCGTTTATCAATAAGTTTGACCGTATTGGTGCAGACTTCTTCCACGCTATCGAGACCATGAAAGAGCGCCTATCTGCTAACGCAGTTGCCATCCAGGTTCCTATGGGCGCTGAGGATCAATTCTGGGGTCTTATTGACCTTGTCACCTTGGAAGCATGGGACTTCAAAGAGGATGCCAAGGGCATGATTTTCCCCGAGAAGATGGATTCCATTCCTGAGGAGTTTGCAGACATCGTAGCCGAGAAGCGCGAGGAGCTTCTTGAGGCAGCTGCCGCCTATGATGACGAGCTCATGGAAATGATCCTTGAGGATCAGGAAATTCCTGCCGAGAAGCTCAAGGATGCTATCCGTGCTGGTGTTCTTGCCAACGATTTGAACCCTGTATGTGTTGGTTCTGCTTATAAGAACAAGGGTGTTCAAGAGTTGCTTGACGCAGTTATTGATTACCTGCCCAGCCCTCTGGATATTCCTGATGTTGAAGGCACCGATCCTAAGACTGGCAATACGCTTACTCGTAAGGCAGACACCAAGGAGCCTTTCTCGGCTCTTGCCTTTAAGGTTATGACCGACCCCTTCGTAGGTAAGCTTACTTACTTCCGTGTTTATTCGGGTCAGGCAGAGGCTGGTAGCTACGTCTACAACTCCGTTAAGGATGGTCGCGAGCGCCTTGGTCGCATTCTCGAGATGAACGCTAATGATCGAGTAGACCGTGAAGAGTGCTCTGCAGGTGACATCGTTGCTGCTGTTGGTCTGAAGAACACCACCACTGGTGACACGCTGTGTGATGAGCATAACAAGATTATTCTTGAGTCCATTGAGTTCTCTGATCCTGTAATTGACGTTGCAGTAGAGCCTAAGACCAAGGCAGAGCAGGACAAGATGAGCGTTGGTCTTGCCAAGCTTGCTGAGGAGGATCCAACCTTCCAGGTTCACACTGATCATGAGACCGGCCAGACCATCATTGCTGGTATGGGCGAGCTCCATCTGGAGATTATTGTTGACCGTCTGCGTCGTGAGTTTAAGGTAGACGCAAACGTTGGTAAGCCCCAGGTTGCATACCGTGAGACCGCTGGTCATGCAGTTCAGCATGCAGAAGGTAAGTTTGTACGTCAGTCTGGTGGTCGTGGTCAGTATGGCCATGCCATTATCGACATGGAGCCAGCAGAGCCCGGTACCGGCTATGAGTTTGTTAACGCAATCGTTGGTGGCGTTATTCCTAAGGAGTACATTCCTTCTATCGATAAGGGCATTCAGGAAGCTCTGGATAGCGGCGTAGTAGCTGGATATCCTGTAGTAGACATTAAGGTAACCCTGGTCGATGGTTCTTACCACGAGGTAGACTCCTCTGAAGCCGCATTCAAGATTGCTGGTTCTATGGCAATTAAGGATGCTCTTAAGAAGTCCGATCCTGTCCTGCTTGAGCCTATCGAGGACGTAGTTGTCGAGACCCCCGAGCAGTACATGGGCGACGTAATGGGCAATCTGTCCAGCCGCCGTGGCAAGATTGAGGGCATGGAAGATCGTAAGGATACCAAGATTATCCGCGCCAAGGTTCCTCTGGGCGAGATGTTTGGCTATGCAACTGATCTTCGCTCCCAGACGCAGGGCCGCGCGAGCTACACCATGCAGTTCGGCTCTTATGAGGCAGTCCCCAAAGCTGTTGCCGAGGAGATTGTAAGCAAAGCCGGCGGTAACGCCTAAGAGACAAACCCTTACGAGCTCATAGCTCAATGATGGAGGTACTTAAAGTGTCAAGCCAGAAGATTAGGATTCGCCTCAAGGGCTACGATCACGAGGTAGTCGATCAGTCCTCGAAGCTTATCGTTGATACCGCACAGAAGACTGGCGCTCGTGTTTCCGGGCCCATTCCTCTGCCTACCGAGCGCAATCTCTATACGGTGATTCGCTCGCCTCACAAGGATAAGGATAGTCGCGAGCAGTTTGAGATGCGTACGCACAAGCGTCTTATCGACATCCTTGAGCCTACATCCTCTACAGTTGATTCGCTCATGCGTCTTGACTTGCCTGCAGGTGTAGATATTCAGATTAAGCTTTAATCAATCTGTTTAGCACGTGGTAATCGTTCAGAAGCCCTTGGGAAACCGGGGGCTTCTGTTGTATAAACAGCGCTATAAGGAGTGCGTATGTTTTGTTCTCAATGTGGTGTCAAGAATTCTGATGAAGCAAAATTCTGTACCAGCTGCGGAGCATCGCTTCACTCAGCTACAGTACATACCTCAGCAGCCGAACCAAGCGATTCGACGGTAGAAACTAATCCGGTAGCAGAAAACAAGCAAGATACAAAGACTTCTGTAGATCGGATTTTAGATTCTGCCGAAAATGGCGCTCGTCAGATTACGGAAAGTCTTGCAAAGAAGCACTATCGTTCACTTCAGGAGCGTACTTCAAAGGAAAATATCTGCGTTCTTGCGGGTTTTCTCGGGAGCATTCTTGGGTGCATAACTCCGTTTTGCACATTTAGCATACCAGGTGCTTCACATAGCGTAAATCTTATTAAAAACGAAAATGGAATACTGATTGTTGGCGGAGCAGTTGCCGCTCTTGTTTTTTATAATATGTACGCAGATAAGCGCGCGGCGATTTTTAGTGGTATTACGGCATTTTTGGGGTTTAATGCTGTCTTTACTGCGGGCGATGCCATCTATAGGTCAAGAGTGGGTGTTTTCTTTACGTATGAGATTGGCTACTATCTGTTATTTGCTGCATCAGTGGCATTTGCAGTTGCAGCGTACCTTATCTATAAAGATCTCAAAAAGAGTAAATAAATCTTATGGATACGCCCGAATACGTGGATGCTTAAGTCCCAGCTAGACGGCAAACTTTTTATGCGTAGACATTGTGAAGCAGAGAAAATCCGTCTACAATAGATGGGCTGCATCACTGGGACACGTGTGTCTCGAAGGTGCAATCACACAAGTTGTGGTCCGCTGGGGAAGAGCGTAGGGTGCGCTCTATAGGTCCTATGACCACCGAAGGTAAGGATTAGTATGGTCAGCACGATTCTCGGCCGCAAGCTTGGGATGACGCAGGTATTTGACGAGAATGATAACGTCGTACCTGTAACCGTAATCCAGGCAGGCCCCTGCGTAATTTCGCAGGTAAAGACGAAGGCAACTGACGGCTATGATGCCGTACAGATTGGCTTTGGTGACATCAGGTCCAAGCTCGTAAACAAGCCTATGGCAGGTCATTTTGCCAAGGCCGGCGTTGAGCCTATGCGCACGCTGCGCGAGGTTCGCGTTGAGGACGGCTCTCAGTTCAATACAGGTGACGTAGTTTCTGTTGCCGATTTTGCTGAGGTTGCTTCTGTAGACGTTACCGGCACTTCTAAGGGTAAGGGCTTCCAGGGCACCATCAAGCGTTGGAACTTCCACCGTGGACCTATGACTCACGGTTCTCGTAACCAGCGCAAGCCAGGTTCTATTGGCCAGTGTGCATATCCTGCACGCGTCCGTAAGGGCCTCCACATGGCAGGTCACATGGGCGACGAGCGCGTAACCGTTAAGAACCTCAAGCTGGTTCAGGTTGACGCCGAGCAGAACATCATGCTCGTAAAGGGTGCTGTCCCTGGCGGTAAGAACGCTATCGTCTCTATCCGCATGGCCTAAGGCCACACAGTACCAAGTCTTTAGGCTAACAAGGAGAACATGATGTCCAAGATTGAAATCAAAAACGCTGAGGGGAAGGCTGTAGATACAGTCGAGCTCTCCTCTGACGTTTACGGCATTGAGCCAAACATCTCTGTAGTACACCAGGTTGTTGTATGCCAGGCCGCTTCCATGCGCCAGGGCACTCACGCAACCAAGAATCGTTCTGCTGTTTCTGGCGGCGGCGTTAAGCCTTGGCGTCAGAAGGGCACCGGTCGTGCTCGTCAGGGTACCATCCGTGCTCCACAGTGGGCAGGCGGTGGCGTAGTCTTCGGACCTACCCCTCGCTCTCATGCACGTCGCACTAACGCTAAGGAAGTAAAGCTTGCACTTCGTTCGGTACTTTCTGGCAAGCTTGCAGATGCTGAGCTGGTAGTAGTAGACAGCCTCAATTTTGATGCTCCTTCTACCAAGCAGGCAGTCGCTCTTCTCAAGAACCTTGAGCTTACGGGCAAGCGTGTTACCGTTGTTGTTTCTGACGAGGACGTAAACACCTTCTTGTCCTTCCGCAATGTAGAGAAGGTCACGGTAATTGGCGCTTCTGAGGCAACGGCTGCATCCCTCATCGACAACAAGGCACTTATCATGAGTGCTGATGTTGCTAAGCACTTCGAGGAGGTGCTCGCATAATGAACTCTGTTTATAACGTAATCATTCGCCCGGTAGTTTCTGAGCGTTCTTTTGATCTTATGAGCCAGCGTAAGTACACCTTTGAGGTGGCACAAAATGCTGCTAAGGAAGAGATTGCTGCTGCAGTGGAGAAGCTTTTCAACGTTCATGTTGTAAAGGTAAACACCATGTCGGTAAAGCCTAAGAACAAGCGTGTTCGCTACGTTACTGGCAAGACTCGCAGCTGGAAAAAGGCAATCGTTACCCTCGCTGAGGGCGATTCCATCGAGATTTTCGGCAACCAGCAGGTAGCCGAAGCTTAAACGTGGTACTAAAGCCCCCACATTCGTGGGGGCGTACAAAATGTGTCGTGCGTTATATGGATACGCTCGGCACCGTGGTAGTCCGGTGTTACTTCGCTCGAGGCATATGCCTCAATCCCTTAAACGAAGTGGCTAACGGATAAAGAAAGGGAAAGATTTATGGGAGTTAAGCACCTTAAGCCCACGAGCGCGGGCCGTCGCTTCCAGACGATTTCGGACTTTGCCGAGATTACGACGGACAAGCCAGAGAAGTCTCTTCTCGCCCCGCTTTCTAAGCATGCAGGTCGCAACAACAACGGTCGCATTACTACCCGTCACCAGGGCGGCGGCCACAAGCGTCAGTACCGTATCATTGATTTTAAGCGCAAGAAGGATGGCATTCCCGCTAAGGTTGCCACCATCGAGTATGATCCTAACCGTTCTGCTCGCATTGCACTTCTCCACTATGTGGATGGTGCTAAGGCATACATTCTTGCACCTAAGGGCCTTAATGTAGGCGATACCGTAGTTTCTGGTACCGATGCAGACATTAAGCCTGGCAACTGCCTTCCTTTGGCTGACATTCCAGTAGGTACCTTGGTACACGCTGTAGAGTTCCAGCCTGGTAAGGGCGCTGCAATTGCACGTTCTGCTGGTACCTCCATTCAGCTCATGGGCAAGGATAACGGCTATGCAGTTCTCCGTATGCCATCTTCCGAGCTTCGTCGTGTTCTTCTCACTTGCCGTGCAACCATCGGTGAGGTTGGCAATGCTGATCACTCCAACATTACGGGCGGCAAGGCTGGCCGTAGTCGTTGGCGCGGCATTCGTCCCACCGTTCGTGGTACGGTCATGAACCCTGTTGACCACCCCCACGGCGGCGGCGAGGGCAAGAATCATACTTCTGGTCGTCCTTCTGTATCTCCTTGGGGTAAGCCATCCAAGGGTGCTAAGACGCGTGACCCGAAGAAGGCTTCTAACCGTCTGATTATTCGTCGTCGTAAGACGAAGTAAACACGAGTAGTAGGAGATATTACATGAGCAGAAGTCTCAAGAAGGGCCCGTTTGTGGAGACTCGCCTCCTTGCGCGTGTTGCTGCACAAAACGAGGCTGGCACCAAGGACGTAATCAAGACTTGGTCGCGTTCCTCCACCATCTTCCCCGAGATGGTTGGTCATACCATTGCTGTTCACGATGGTCGTAAGCATGTACCCGTATACGTGACTGAATCTATGGTTGGTCACAAGTTGGGTGAGTTTGCACCAAGCCGCACATTCCGCGGCCACAAGGTTAAGTAGGGGAGGTAACGACAAATGGCAAACAACACCGCCTCTCAGGAGGTTCGCGCAACCGCCAAGTACGTCCGCGTCGCCCCTCGCAAGGCTCGTCTCGTAGTAGGCACCATTCGTAACCTGTCTGTTGATCAGGCTCTCGAGAAGCTTGCTTTTACCGAGCGTGCTGTTTCTGTCGATGTAGAGAAGGTACTGCGCTCTGCTATCGCTAACGCCGAGAATAACAGCGGTCTTCGTCGCGAGAACCTTGTTATTAAGGCAGCATTTGTAGACGAGGGTCCAACGCTTAAGCGTATTCGTCCTCGCGCTAAGGGCTCCGCTTCGCGCATTAACAAGCGCACGAGCCACATTACTGTAGTTGTTGCTCCACGAAAGGAGGCATAAGAGCATGGGTCAGAAAGTTCAACCTACTGGCTTCCGTCTTGGTATTACCGAGAACTGGCGTTCCCGCTGGTTTGCAGGGAACAAGAACTATGCCCAGAACCTTGGTAACGACCTCGAGATTCGTCGTTTTCTCGAGAAGCGCCTCGCTCGTGCTGCTCTCTCCCGCGTGGAGGTCGAGCGTGCCGGCGATAAGGTAAAGGTAATCATCTTTACCGCACGTCCTGGTATTGTTATCGGCAAAAAGGGCTCCGAGATTGACGTTCTTCGCGCTGATCTTGAGAAGCTTTGCAAAGCCGAGAAGGGCCAGGTTACCGTTGACGTTGTAGAGGTAAAGCGTCCTGAGCTTGACGCAAACCTCGTTGCTCAGTCCATTGCCGAGCAGCTTGAGCAGCGTATTGCTTTCCGTCGCGCTATGCGCAAGGCTGTTCAGTCTGCACGTAAGGCCGGCGCAAAGGGCATTCGTATTCAGTGCTCTGGTCGTCTTGGTGGCGCCGAGATGGGTCGTCGTGAGTGGTACCGCGAGGGTCGCGTACCTCTGCACACCCTTCGCGCAAAGATTGACTATGGCACCAGCACTGCTCGCACCACCATGGGTGCTTGTGGTGTAAAGGTTTGGATTTATCTTGGCGAGAAGCTCCCTGGTCAGCCTGCACCTAACCCTGCACTTGAAGGCACCAGCCGTCCTCGCCGCCGTGGCGAAAGGAGGAGCAAATAATGCTAGCTCCTAAGCGCGTACTGCACCGTAAGGTTCAGCGTGGCTCCATGAAGGGTGCTGCCAAGGGGCACACCAAGCTCAACTTCGGTACCTATGGTATCCGTGCTGAGGAAGCCCACTGGATCACTAACCGTCAGATTGAGGCTGCCCGTATTGCTATCACCCGTCGCATGCGCCGTGGTGGTAAGGTATGGATTACCATCTTCCCTGACAAGCCTATTTCTAAGAAGCCTGCCGAGACCCGCATGGGTAAGGGTAAGGGTAATCCCGAGGAGTGGGTAGCCGTAGTAAAGCCCGGTCGTATCATGTTTGAGATTACCGGCGTTGCTGACGACGTTGCTCGTGAGGCTCTTCGCCTTGCGCAGCACAAACTTCCTATTAAGACCAAGATTGTTACCCGCGCCGATCAGGACGGGGAGGATAAGTAACCATGAAGTCGACTGAACTCCGCGAGCTCTCTGATGAGGAGCTTGCTCAAAAGCTTGAGGACGGCCGTGCCGAGCTGTTTAACCTCCGCTTCCAGATGGCTACAAGCCAGTTGGATAACACAGCGCGTGTAACTACCGTCAAGCGTGACATTGCCCGCGTCCAAACAGAGATGCGTGCTCGTCAAATCGCAGCACAGTCTAAGTAGATCGCAGGAGATAAAACATGAGCGATATCGAATCCAGGAATTCGCGCAAGCTCCGCACTGGCGTTGTTACGTCTATCTCTGGCGAGAAGACCGTGACCATCCAGATTGTGGATCGCAAGCGTCATCCTAAGTACGGCAAGATGATGACCATCACCAAGAAGCTTCACTGCCATGACGAGAACGGCGTTGCCGGTTTAGGCGATACCATTCGCGTAATGGAGACCCGCCCTCTGTCTAAGACCAAGAGGTGGCGTGTCGTTGAGGTCGTTGAGAAGGCCAAGTAAGCACGATCTTTAAGTATTCCACTCCATGCCATGTGTGCCGCTCGATGGGCACACCTCTGGCAGGATATGTTCGGAGGATCTGATGATTCAAATGGAGACCATGCTCGCAGTTGCCGATAACTCCGGCGCGCGACGCGTGAAATGCATCAAGATTCTGGGTGGTTCCAAGCGCCGTTATGCCGGTATTGGCGACGTCGTCATTGGTGCTGTCCAGGAGGCCACCCCTGGTGGTAACGTAAAGAAGGGCGATATCGTACGTTGCGTTATCGTTCGTACCGTTAAGGAGACCCGTCGTAAAGACGGTAGCTACATCCGCTTTGATCAAAACGCTTGCGTTGTAATCAACAAGGATGGCAATCCTATCGGTACCCGCATCTTCGGACCAGTAGCCCGTGAGTTGCGTGACCGCAAGTACATGAAGATCGTCTCTCTCGCACCTGAGACGCTGTAGGCAAGGGAGCGAACATGAAAATTAAGAAGGACGACCTCGTAGTAGTTCTCTCTGGTAAGGACAAGGGTAAGCAGGGCAAGGTTCTGCGCGCACTTCCTTCCAAGAACAAGGTTGTTGTAGAGGGCGTTGCCATCGTCAAGAAGGCTATGCGTCCTACCCAAGCTAACCAACAGGGCGGCATTGTATCTATGGAGGCTCCTATTGATGCTTCCAACGTTGCTCTTATCGATCCTAAGGATGGCAAGCCCACGCGCGTAGGCTATCGCGTATCCGAGGATGGCACTAAGGTTCGCTATGCAAAGCGTTCCGGTGAAGAGATCTAAGCAAACGCGTAGACTTCTTTATAATGCGCACAAGACCTCATCGTTTGATGGGGTCTTTTTTGTATCTGCAGGTCCTTGTATGGTTCGCAAATGTGCAGGCAACGTGTGAAAATATCAAGATAATCCACGAAATAGTGGCATTGTGCCAATCAAATCACTAAACTGTATCGATGCATGTCTATGCGTAATGGGCGTGCTATGGCCCTTTGCATGCCAAACAAAGGGGCGCGAGGTGGTCCCCGCGCATAAGCCACCATGAGTTAAGGAGACAACATGGCAGATCAGAAGGACAAGGTAGTCCCTCGCCTTAAGGAGCAGTATTTCGCCACCGTGCGTGACGAGCTCCAAAAGCAGTTTGGCTACACCAATGTACACATGATTCCCAAGTTCGAGAAAATCGTGGTTAACATGGGTGTTGGTGAAGCTGCAACCGATGCTAAGGCAATTGATGGTGCTGTAGCAGACCTTCGTGTTATTACTGGTCAGCAGCCTATTATTACCCGTGCTCGTAAGTCTATTGCAACCTTCCACCTGCGTGCTGGCATGCCTATTGGCGCCAAGGTTACGCTTCGCGGTGACCGCATGTGGGAGTTTCTCGATCGTTTGATTTCCGTTGCAATTCCTCGTATCCGTGACTTCCGCGGTATTTCCGATAAGAGCTTTGATGGCCGTGGTAACTTCTCCATGGGCGTAACCGAGCAGCTTATCTTCCCCGAGATTGACTTTGACAAGATGGATCATACGCGTGGTATGGATATTACTATCGTTACCACCGCTCACACTAACGAGGAGGGCAAGGCACTTCTCACCGCCTTTAACTTCCCCTTTAAGAAGAACTAAGGCATTTATTATTTTGGTAAGTCGCGGCTTGGTAGACACCAAGACGACTTTATGAAGGAGGATTTGTGGCTAAGACATCGATGATCGTCAAGGCTTTGCGTGAGCCGAAGTACTCTACGCGCACTCAGAACCGTTGCCAGCGTTGTGGGCGCCCCCACTCCGTATATCGCAAGTTTGGTCTGTGCCGCGTGTGCTTCCGTGAGCTTGCAAGCAAGGGCGAGCTTCCTGGCGTAAAGAAGGCAAGCTGGTAAGCAGCATCCGCTTGGGAAGCAGCCATGTAAAGGCGCTTTTACCACGGGTTTAAGCGAACCAGACATGGAAATTCATCTCTAACAAAGGAGAAAACTACATGAACGTTACCGATCCTATTGCTGATATGCTTACGCGCATCCGCAATGCGAACTCTGCTGGTAAGGCAACTGTATCCATGCCTTCCACTAAGGTTCTCGTTGAGGTCGCTCGCGTTATTAGCGAAGAGGGCTACGTAGAGGGCTATGTTGTAGAGGATACCAAGCCCCAGAAGACCTTGACCCTTACGCTTAAGTATGGTCAGCGTCGCGCAAAGGCCATTAAGGGCATTCGCCGTATCTCTAAGCCTGGCCTGCGCATTTACTCTGCAGCAGAGGACCTGCCTCGTGTACTTGGCGGTCTTGGTACTGCAGTTATTTCCACTTCTAAGGGCATGATGTGTGACCGCGATGCACGTAAGAAGGGCGTCGGCGGCGAGGTCATCGCTTATATTTGGTAAGACTCTAAGGGATTAGGAAAGGAGACACCGTGTCTCGTATCGGTAAGAAGCCTGTCCAGATTCCTTCTGGAGTCACCGTGACAGTAGATGGTTCTAAGGTAAGCGTAAAGGGCTCCAAGGGTGAGCTTTCACGCACCTTCTCTGAGCTGGTTAGCATTGCTCAGGAAGGTGAAGAAATCCTGGTTTCTCGCGTAGATGACTCCACCGAGTCTAACGCGCAGCAGGGCCTTGTACGCACGCTCATTAACAATATGGTTATTGGCGTTTCTGCTGGTTTTGAGAAGCAGCTTGAGCTTACGGGCGTTGGTTACCGTGCAGCTCTTAAGGGCAAGGACCTTGAGCTTTCTCTTGGTTATTCTCATCCAGTACCTTATGCAGCACCCGAAGGCATTACCTTCGAGGTACCCGATAACACTCACATTAACGTAAAGGGCATCTCCAAGGAGCAAGTTGGCCAAGTTGCAGCTGAGATTCGTGCCAAGCGTGCTCCAGAGCCTTATAAGGGCAAGGGTATCCACTACGTTGGTGAGCACATCCGTCGTAAGCTTGGTAAGGCTGCTAAGTAACCTCGCCTTGCGAATATACAAGACCGTCACCCCGTTAGGTGTCGGCATAAAAAGGAGTGTTAATGAACAAGTTTAAGGCAAAGTTGCTCGGACTTAAGCGCCGTCAGCGCCGTGTCCGTGCCAAGATTTCGGGTACCCCTGAGCGTCCTCGCTTGAGTGTACACCGCACCAACGCCAACATTTATGCACAGGTAATCGACGATGTCGCTGCCAAGACCATTTGCGCCGCCTCCACGCTCGACCCTGAGTTCAAGGCAACTGGCAAGGTAGCTTCCAATAAGGACGCTGCCGCGTTCGTAGGCGAGCTCGTTGCAAAGCGCGCTGTCGAGAAGGGCGTAACTGAGGTTACGTTCGATCGTGGTGGCCGTGTTTACCATGGCCGTATCCAGGCACTCGCAGATGGCGCCCGCAACGCGGGCCTGAAGTTCTAGGAGGAATTTAGATGGCACGTGATCGTAAGCGCCAGCAAGAGACTGATCTTCAGGAGCGCGTAGTATTCATCCGCCGCGTTTCCAAGACCGTTAAGGGCGGCCGTCGTATGTCTCTTGTCGCACTCGTAGTAGTTGGTGACGGCAAAGGTAACGTAGGTCTTGGTTCTGGTCGTTCTGCTGAGGTGCCTCTGGCAATTCAGAAGGCAGTTGACGACGCCAAGAAGAACATGTTTAAGGTGCCTATTACTGAGTCTGGTTCCGTACCTCACTCAGTAGAGGGTCATTATGGTGCAGGCCGCGTTCTTATCCAGCCTGCAGTAGAGGGTACCGGTGTTATTGCTGGTGGTCCAGTACGTCCTCTCTTTGAGCTTGCTGGTATTACTAACGTACTTGCAAACTCTCTTGGTACCGATAATGCACTTAACATGATTAAGGCAGCTGCAGAGGGTCTTAAGGAGCTTGAGAGCCCTGAGCAGACTGCTGAGCGCCGTGGCCTGACCGTCGGTGAGATGTTCGTCGGTAAGGAGAACTAATAATGGCAGACAAGACCCTTAAGGTTACGCTCGTACGCAGCGCTGTAGCTTCTGTAAAGAAGGATCAGACGGCAACCTGCCGTGCAATGGGCCTTCGTAAGATTAACGACGTAGCCGTACTTCCCGATAATCCCAGTGTCCGAGGCATGATCTTTAAGGTCAAGCACCTCGTGACGGTAGAAGAGAACTAGGAGTTAGCCACTATGCAACTCAACGATCTTCGTCCTGCAGAGGGTGCAAAGAAGGCCCGCAAGCGTGTGGGTCGCGGTAACTCCTCTGGTCATGGCACAACCGCTGGCCGCGGACAAAACGGTCAGCTTTCCCGCGCCGGTGGTGGCAAGGGTTCAGGTTTCGAGGGTGGTCAGCAGCCTTTGGCTATGCGCCTTCCTAAGCTTCCTGGCTTCCGCAACATCAATCGTGTCGAGTACGCTCCCGTAAACGTTGCTCGTCTCGATGGTCTTTTCGCTGATGGTGACATCGTAGACGGTGCCGCATTGGTAGAGAAGGGCGTTATTAAGTCCGAGCTTGTTCCTGTTAAGGTCCTCGGCGACGGTGAACTTACTAAGAAGCTCACTGTCAAGGTGGATAAGGTTTCCGCTTCTGCTAAGGCTAAGATTGAGGCGGCCGGAGGAAAGGTTGATCTCCCGTGCTAAAGGGAATCGCCAACGCATTTCGCATTAAAGAGCTCCGTAACAAGATTTTGCTTACGCTGGGTATTTTGCTCCTGTACAGGATTGGTTCACACATTCCTGTACCGGGCATCCCATTTGCTGGCATGCTTGCTGCTTATAAGAGCGCATCTTCTAATGCAAGCTTCATCTCGGTGCTCGACCTGTTCTCAGGCGGTGCACTTTCTCGTGTTTCGTTGTTCAGCTTAGGCATTATGCCCTACATTACTGCAGAAATTATCATGCAGATGATGCAAACAGTAGTTCCGTCTTTGAGTGAACTTGCTAAAGAGGGCGAGGCTGGTCAGCGCAAGATTACACAGTACAACCGCTACATCACGATTGTTCTTGCGTTTATCAGCGCTGTTGGTTATCTCTTCTTGTTTAAGAGTCCAGCTTTTGGCATTAGCTTTGCAAATAGCGGAGCACCCGAGCTCCTTATGGATGCTGTAGTTGTTGTAACTATGGTTACAGGCGCCATTATGATTATGTGGCTCGGTGAGGTTATCACTCAACGTGGTGTTGGTAATGGTATGTCGCTCATTATCTTTACCAATATCATGAGTGGTCTTCCTTCGGCAATTCAGGGCACCATTCAGTCGTCCGATAAGGGCGTCTTGTACGCAGCCCTTACTGTTTTGGTTATTGCGATTGTCATTCCGTTCATTGTGTACATTGAGCGTGGACAGCGTCGTATTCCAATTCAGTACGCAAAGCGTGTTGTAGGCCGCAGGATTATGGGTGGTCAATCCACATATTTGCCTATTAAGGTAAATACTGCTGGTGTAGTGCCCATCATTTTTGCTTCTGCAATTCTGTACTTCCCTGCACAAATTGCAGTTTTCTTCCCTGGCGTAGCTTGGATTAACAACGTAGCCAATGCGGTATCCGCCGGATGGGTAAACTGGACGCTTTCTGTTTTGCTAATTGTCTTCTTTGCATACTTCTATACCTCTATGGTATTTAACCCAGAGGAGACAGCAGATAACCTCAAGAAGCAGGGTGGCTTTATTCCTGGTGTACGTCCAGGCTCTGCAACCGCTGCGTATATCAAGAGTACGCTCGATCATATTACGCTGCCCGGCGCCATTTTTATGGCACTTATCGCAGTAGTTCCTTCTATTGCATTTACCTTTACGTCCAATGCGCTTATTAGGACGTTTGGTGGCACCTCTATTCTGATTATGGTTGGTGTTGCAATGGATACTATCTCTCAGCTTGAGGCACAGTTGAAGATGCACAACTACGAGGGTTTCTTTAAGTAGGAGAAGAGTGACGCACATGAACATTGTATTGCTCGGCGCTCCTGGCGCAGGAAAGGGAACTCAAGCACAGAAGCTTGTAGCTGAATTTGGAGTAGCACACATCTCTACCGGTGACATGCTTCGTGCAGCTGTTAAAGCTCAAAGTCCTTTGGGTGTAAAGGCTAAGTCTTTTATGGATGCGGGTACCTTAGTGCCTGACGAGCTCATTATTGATTTGGTTAAAGAGCGCCTTAGTGCCCAAGATGCACAAAAGGGTTTTATTTTGGATGGTTTCCCCCGCAATACAGCTCAAGCAATTGCTCTTGATACAGCGTTAGAAACTATGGGCAAGGCCATTGATTCTGCCTTATTGGTAGATGTGGCATCCGATGTTATTGTTGCACGCTTAAGTGGACGTCGCACCTGCAAAGCATGCGGTTATACCGGCACTGCTGCAGATGAGGCTTGTCCAAGGTGTGACGGAGAAATGTATCAGCGTGATGACGATAAGCCAGAGACCATTAAGCATCGTCTTGATGTCTATGAGCAGCAAACCGCGCCGCTTATTGGTTACTACCAAGAGCGTGGTCTTCTCAACAAGGTTGATGGTGATCGTCCTGTTGACGTTGTGTACTCAGATGTAAAGGGTCAGCTCGGTCTATGATTATTATCAAAACACCGCAGCAGATCGAAGAAATGAAAGTCTCTGGAGCGCTGTCTAAGATGGCGCTCCGCCGCGTTGGTGCTGCGATTAAGCCCGGGGTAAGCACCCTTGAGCTTGATCAGATTGCCGAAAGTGTCATTCGTATGCACGGCGGAACCCCCACGTTTAAGGGATACGGCGGCTTTCCGGGGTCTATTTGCGCAAGCATCAACGAGCAAGTAGTTCATGGTATTCCTTCTGCTGACGTTCGCCTTTCAGAAGGTGACATCATTTCTATTGATACGGGGGCTACAGTCAATGGTTGGGCAGGCGACAACGCTTGGACCTTCTTTGTTGGCGAGCCATCCCGTGAGGCAAAGGCATTGTGCGAGGTAACGCGCGATTGCCTTAAGGCAGCAATTGCTCAAGCTCTTCCCGGCAATCATCTGGGTGATATTGGCAATGCTTGCCAAGAGCTTGCCGAGAAGAACGGCTTTGGTGTACTTCGCGAGTATGTAGGTCATGGCGTTGGTCATGATTTGCATGAAGAGCCAAATGTTCCTAATTATGGTAAGCGTGGTCGTGGTGTTCGTTTGCAAGTTGGTATGGTCATTGCAATTGAACCCATGATTACGTTTGGTAGTCCTACGGTTGACGTAGCTCCCAATGGCTGGACAGTTTCTACGATTGACCACTCATTAGCAGCGCACTATGAGAACACCGTGGCGATTACAGAAGATGGTCCCGTTATTGTTTCCGCCGATGACAAGGGCGCATGGTGCTCCTTGTATGGTGGGCAACTTTAAAATCTATGTTCAATTGATGACGTTTAGACAAAATGCTTGTAGTTTAGGTATGATGTCTAATCGCCGATATTGTGCGAGGAGAGGTATACACCAGTGAGCAAACAGGACGCAATTGAGCTTGAGGGTAAAGTACTCGAGCCCCTGCCAAATGCGATGTTCAAGGTTGAGCTCGAAAATGGTAGCACCATTCTGTGCACCATCTCGGGCAAGATTCGAATGAACTACATTCGTATTCTTCCTGGTGACAAGGTTGTAGTGGAGATTTCTCCCTACGATTTGACTCGTGGACGCATTACGTACCGTTACAAGTAAGTAATCGTCTTGTTCTTCTTAAGGACGGCAAACGGTTATTCACGCCTGCGGCTGGGCGAGTAGATAGCGCATGATCAGCTCCACCTGATCGGCCACCATAGCACGAGGGTTCGTAATAGAACTATCGAGAGGAATTAAAATGAAGGTACGTCCTTCCGTTAAAAAGATGTGCGATAAGTGCAAAGTCATTCGCCGTCACGGTAAGGTATACGTGATTTGCGAGAACCCGCGCCATAAGCAGCGCCAGGGCTAAGAGAGGAGCACGAAGTTGGCCCGTATTAACGGTGTCGACCTCCCACGCGAAAAGCGTGTCGAGATCGGTCTAACTTATATCTACGGCATTGGCCGCACCAGCGCTTCCAAGGTCTGTGAAGCAGCTGGAGTAAATCCAGACACTCATGTACGTGACCTCACTGAGGACGAAGTAACTAGGCTTCGTGATGCTATCGACGCTAACTATACCGTCGAGGGCGATTTGCGTCGTGAAGTTCGTCAAAACGTAGCCCGTTTGATGGAGATTGGTTGCTACCGCGGCCTTCGTCATCGTAAGGGTCTTCCTGTCCGTGGTCAGCGCACCCACACGAACGCTCGTACCCGTAAGGGTAAGCGTCGTCAGGTCGGCGGCAAGAAGAAGTAGGGAGACTAGACAATGGCTACACAGAAGAAGAACGCTCGCGCACGCGTAAAGCGCTCTGAGCGTAAAAACATTGCTGTTGGACAGGCTCACATTAAGAGCACCTTTAACAACACAATTATTTCGATTACTGATCCCCAAGGCAACGTAATCGCATGGCAGTCTGCCGGTACCGTTGGTTTCAAGGGTTCTCGTAAGTCCACTCCTTTTGCTGCACAAATGGCAGCAGAGGCATGCGCCAAGGCAGCTATGGAGCACGGCCTGCATAAGGTTTCCGTGTTCGTAAAGGGCCCCGGCTCTGGTCGTGAGACCGCTATTCGTTCCCTCCAGGCTGCTGGCCTTGAGGTTTCGAGCATTCAGGACAAGACCCCCATTCCGCACAACGGTTGCCGTCCGTGCAAGCGTCGTCGCGTGTAGTAAGGAAGGATCACTAACATGGCAGTGGATAGGACGCCTGTTCTGAAGAGGTGCAGGTCTCTTGACATTGATCCCATCGTTATGGGCATCAATAAGAAGTCCAATCGTACGCCTAAGCGTACGCGCCGCAACGAGTCCGAGTACGGTCGTCAGCTGCGCGAGAAGCAAAAGGCTAAGTTTATTTACGGTGTTCTCGAGAAGCAATTCCGTGGCTACTATGCCAAGGCAATTAAGATTGAGGGCATTACTGGTGACAACCTGATGACGATTCTTGAGACTCGTCTTGATAACGTTGTCTTCCGTCTTGGTTTTGCACGTACCCGTAAAGAGGCACGTCAGACGGTACGTCATGGTCATATTACCGTGAACGGTCACCGTGTTGATATTCCTTCTTATCGTGTAAAGGCTGGCGACGTTGTTGCCGTAGCTGCTAAGGCTAAGGATTTGCTTCCCATTAAGGAAGCCTTGATTTCCACCGAGCACATGGCTGTACCCGCCTGGCTTGAGGTTGATATTGAGAAGCTCCAGGGCTCTGTCTTGCAGCTTCCCACTCGTGATCAGATTGATCTCGACATCGACGCTCAGCTCATCGTCGAGCTCTACTCCAAGTAGTCCAGCTCTGGTTGGAGGTATACATGTCCGAATTCATCCGCCCTACCGTCTCTGTTGAGGAGATTAGCGACACCCTTTCTCGCGTCATTGTTGAGCCTTTAGAGCGTGGCTATGGCGATACCTTGGGTAATTCCCTACGTCGCGTCCTTCTTTCCTCACTGGAAGGTGCGGCTGTTGAGGCAATCAGGATTGATGGTGTCCAGCATGAGTTCACTTCGGTAGAGGGCGTCTATGAAGACGTTACCGATATCGTTTTGAACGTTAAGGAGCTTGTATTCCAGGCAATGGGTACAGGTGACGAGGCTGAGGCAACCATCAACATCGATGGTCCTGCAACGGTTACCGGTGGCGATTTCTCTGTACCAGCAGAGTTCAATCTTATTAACCCCGAGCACGTAATTTGCCACCTTGGCGAGGGTGCTCACCTGTCAATGTCTTTGCGCATTGGCACTGGCCGTGGTTACGTGAGCGGCGAGGACAACAAGCGTGATTCTGATCCTATCGGAATCATTCACATTGATTCTCGTTTCTCTCCTGTGCGCCGCTGCGCTAAGGTCGTAGAGCCTTGCCGTGTTGGTCAGCACACTGACTACGATCGTTTAATCCTCGAGGTAGAGACTGATGGCTCCATCGCACCTCGCGATGCTGTTGTTGAGGCCTCTAACATCATCAATCAGCACATGGGTGCATTTATGACTCTTGCTGAGCAGACCGAGGAGCCCGAAGAGCAGTCCATCTTTGCAGCTGAAGAGACGGACGATAACAGCGATCTTGATAAGCAGATTGAGGACTTGGATCTTTCCGTACGTTCTTACAACTGCCTCAAGCGTGCAGCAATTCACTCTGTACGTCAGCTGGTTGAGTTCTCCGAGAACGATCTTCTCAACATCCGTAACTTCGGCGTCAAGTCCATCGAAGAGGTTAAGGATAAGCTCGAATCGATGGGTCTTGGCCTTAAAGCTTAAACCCCGCCACTTACACGCTTAGAGGAGTAGTAAGAATGAGGCACAACAAAAAGCGCGGCATGAAGCTTGGTACCGACGCAAGCCACACCAAGGCCATTAAGAAGAGCCTGGTTTGCGCTTTGCTGGCTAATGACCGCATTAAGACTACACAGGAGCGCGCCAAGGCTATTCGCCCTGATGTTGATCGTGTAATTACTTGGGCTAAGAGGGGCGACCTTGCTGCTCGCCGCAATGCTATTGCCAAGCTTGGCGATGCAGCTCTTGTTGCTGAGGTCTTTGACAAGGCAGCCCAGGGTCTGTGGGCAGACCGCAACGGTGGTTATACCCGCATTATGAAGTTGGGTGCTCGTAAGGGTGATAACGCTGAGGTTGTTATCATCGAGCTTGTAAACGAGCCCGTAGCTTCCAAGAAGGCAGCTAAGTCTACCGCAACGGTAAAGAAGGTTGCCGATCCTGCGAAGAAGGTAGAGGAGCCTGCAGCAGAGGCTGAGGCTACCGAGCCTGAGTCTGCTGAGGTTGCTGAGGCAACTGAGGCTACTGAGACCACCGAGGCTTCTAAGGCTGAGTAGTTTTTACTCCATAATGTATGGTAAGAGGTTCGCTGAGGCGGACCTCTTTTCTTGTATAGAGACGTTATGTTTGTTGTAGTAGCATGGAGCGGTGCAGTTTTCCAACTATACGAAGGGAGGGGCGAGTGCTTGAGTTTAAGTCAGTAGCATATGCATACAGCAAGAGTGATGCACGTTCTGTTGCTTTGCATGAACTATCAATATGTTTTGCTGCAGGTAAGCATGTTTGTATTGTGGGAGCAAACGGTTCTGGTAAATCCACCTTATTGCGCCTTGCAAACACAACGTTGCTGCCATCGTCGGGCAAGATTTTGCTTGATGGTCAGGCGATGGCAGAACTAACCTCTCATGAAGTACACAGACGTGTTGGCATAGTTAAACAAGACCCTTGTGTGCAAATCGTCTCTTCCCTTGTGCTTGATGAAGTCTCATTTGGCCCTCAAAATCTGGGACTTACTGCGGATGAAATTGAGCAACGCAGCAAACAAGCATTGGACTGTGTTGGTCTTGCTGGTTTTGAGCAAAGAAGCACGCACAGCCTTTCTGGAGGCGAGCAACAGCGGCTTGCACTGGCCGGTGTGCTTGCAATGAAGCCAGATTACGTGCTTCTTGATGAAATTACTTCTCACCTTGATGTGGCTTCTCGGCAGCGCATACGAAGCATTGTAGATGGCCTGGCAGATGCTGGTGTAGGTGTGATTGAAGTATCTCATTATGCGCAGGATGTACAAGAAGCAGATGCGGTTATTCTTCTGGAACAGGGGCGCATTACCTGGCAAGGTTTACCGGGGGAGCTTTTAGAATCTCCAGAGCTGCTCAAGCGCTCCTGTTTGGTGGGAGCGTCTGGCTGTCATGCAGGTCACTTTGTTGATGCAAACAGGGCTGTTAAGCGTACAAAAGGTGAGGCGACGGCGTTGTGTGCCTCGCAAGTTGGTGTGGATGATATTTTGCATGAGGTTTCGCTTGAAATTAGTGCGGGCGATCTGCATATTATTGCTGGCAAATCAGGGGCAGGAAAATCGACGTTTGCGCAGGTACTTGCAGGACTGATTGTTCCTGATGCTGGAAAAGTTACATGTGCAGACCTTCAAGTGCAGCCTGGAGCTGTGGGTCTTGCTTTTCAACGAGTGGCTGAACAGCTGTTTTGCGATACCGTATTAGACGATGTTATGTTTGGGCCACAACAAGGTGGTATGTCAGAGGCGCAAGCGCGCGTGCAGGCCACGCAAGCACTGCAGCTACTGGGCATAGGGGAAGAACTATATGAGCGCAATCCTCTTGACTTATCTGGTGGGCAAGCGCGTCGTGTTGCGCTTGCGGGAATTATTGCGCTTAAGACAGGTGTGTGCATCTTTGATGAGCCAACAGCGGGACTTGATGCAGTCGGTCGAGAAGAACTACATGCTGTGGTGGCTACGCTGTGCAAGGAAGGTCGTGCTGTGATCGTGGTAACGCATGACATCGAAGAGTGGTTGGCGCAGGCACAAACGCTAACAGTGTTGGATACAGGTCGTGTTGTATGGTCGGGTGCTGCAAAAAAAGCAAAGCCCGTACTGGTGCGTACCGGGCTTATCAATAGTAGTAAGAGTAGTGAGGAGCAAGGGTTTCTGGCGGAGGACTACCAATGAGGCCTGCCGTGATTTTAGGGGCATACAGCTCCAAACAAACCTGGCTACATAGTGTTGATGCTCGGGTAAAGCTGTTTGCCTTGGGCATATTGTTGGTGGCAACGTTTACGGTTCATTCCATACAAGGCCTGGGTCTTATTGTGGGATTATTAGTTGTTGCCTTGGTGGTTTCTCGTACAAATCCACGTGCTTTAAAGCAGATAGTTAAACCATTGGCTGGTATCACCATTGCAAGCTTGATTGTAAATGGTCTTGTATTGGACGGAACAGGTACGCTTGCATTGATAGGGCCGGTTGGTCTTGCGGCCTCAGGTCTGGTACGAAGTGCTCAGGCTTTGGCACGCGTGTATGTACTGCTTGGCTTTTTCTTGGTGGTATCTTCTACCACAACTGCTCCGCAACTTGCGGAAGCCTGTGGGAGATATTTACAGCCGCTCGTGCGGTTTGGTGTACCCGTAGGAGATATTTCTATGGTGCTTTCACTAGCGTTGCGTTTTGTGCCGCTTTGCGGTGAAGCATTTGATCGAATTGTAATGGCACAAAAAGTGCGTGGTGTAAGATTTGATGTGGGCAGCATACGGCAACGTCTCAAAAAATGGCTTTCCGTATTAGTGCCTGTGGTGACTGGCCTCTTTAGTCAGGCGGATGAGCTTGCCATTTCTATGCAAGATCGCTGCTATTCAAGTGAAGGCAGAAGGTACAATCCAAGGCCCTTAGATAGGCGCGATGGCGTACTGTTTGTGATGGTTGCATTGGTAAGCATACTTGCTTGTATGATGTAGTAAATGCAAAAAAGGATGCACAATGCAAACTACTCAGGACATACAAGCTATTGATACACCCATTCATACGCCCACTGAGGCAGCAACTATGGTGCTTAAACTGGGGTATCGCGGTGCAGACTTTTCTGGTTTTGCGGCACAGCCAGGTGGCGTGCGTACCGTTGCCGGAGAGTTATACCATGCGCTATCCGTATTTTTGCACAGGCCTGTAGAGATTACCTGTGCTGGTCGTACAGATGCAGGTGTGCATGCGTTGGCGCAACATGTGAGCTTACCTGTATACAAAAACGAATTAGGGCTGAGCGGCTCTACCGTTAAGCGAGCACTTAATGCGCTGGTAGGCGATGATATTTCTGTTTCAGAAGTGTATAGGGCTCCTGCGGGTTTCTCGGCACGGTTTGACGCAGAGGCACGCAGCTATCGATATCGTATTGTGGAGGGGTGGACTCGTCCTATTATGGCGTGGAACCATGCCTGGTGGCTGCGTGCTCAGCTAGACGTTGAGGCCATGGATCGAGCGGCTCAGGCGCTGGTAGGCGAGCATGATTTTAAGAGCTTTTGCAAGGCAGCCTCTGCGATAGACAAGCCAACGCATCGTAATGTGATGTCGGTGCAGGTTGCGCGTATCGAGGAGGCGGGCGAGCAACTTATTGCAGTAGATATTACAGGCAACGCTTTTTTGCATTCTATGGTACGCACCATTGTTGGCAGCCTTGTTGAGGTGGGCACAGGTCGCCGAGAAGAGCAGTGGATTTCCCAGGTGTTGGCGGCATGTAATCGTCGGGCTGCTGGTCAGTGTGCTCCGGCAAAAGGTTTGGTGTTTGCCGCTGTACAGTACCCAGAAGGCTCATTTGAACCGTGGCTTTAGGCTTTAGCATGGTAGCACGCGGTAGTGCTCTGTAGTGGCACGTGGTAGTGTAATGTGGCGGTGCCATTTGGGCACACAGCAACACGCATCGTGCAGGTAACAAGAGGATGATTTGGCATGAAGCAGCGTAAACGATATGAGCGGAGTGACGTTTTGGCACTTGGTGCGCATAAGACACGCAATGCGTTGCTTGCTTTGGCAGTGGTGGTGACCGTAGTGGTTACGGGCGTTTCTGTGCTTTGGAATCTTGCACAGGCCAATTCAAACTTGGGCGACACGGGTTTATCGGCATCTATTAAAAAGGATGGCGGCAAAAACACCGCTACGGTAAATACGCAGCTTTCAGACCATGTGGTTACTACAGTGCTCGTGTTTATTCATGCGGACAAAAACGAGTCAGTGCTCAGTTCAGCCAAACTGTTGAGCCTTGATCAAAGTGCAGGTAAAGGCTGCATTGTAAATCTTCCCGCCGATATGACGGTTACCTTGGACAATACACAAACCACGCTCTCTGAGGTATTTGGCAAGCAGCAATCTAAGGGCAGTATTGGTGTGGTATCCACCGCTACAGGCGTCAAGATTTCTCATGTTATGGTGGTGGATTCGTATGGCTGGAAAAAGGTGCTGGAGCTTTCCAACGTTGGTGCCACACAGCTGGCACGTCAAGCAACAGAGCTTCTTGGTTTGCTGCATACGGATATGTCGGCACCAGATTTGCTTAACCTTGCAGAGACTGCGCATGGCATTGGTAAAAAGAACGTGGCTGTGATAGATGCTCCTTGTACAAGTGTTGCGGGTACCGATGGTGCTACACAAACGCTTATTGATTCTGAACAGTTGGGATTAGCCATTGGAACGCTGGTGGCAAAGTAGCAACTCATGCTTTTCTCATTGTGCATCTGTTGGGTTCTCGTGATATGCCGTGGTCTGGGTAAAATAGTGCAATAGTGTTGTGGTAACGCGCTTGTAAAAGATGTCACAGAAACCGGGGGGTTTATGGCGCGCAACAATCCAAAAGTCTCGGTAATTATGCCGGTATATAACGTTGCTGCTTACGTGGGTCGCGCAATTGAGAGCTTGCAAGCGCAGACCATGGGTGACTTTGAGCTGCTGGTTGTTGACGATGGATCTAAAGACCGCTCCGGCGATATATGCGATCGTATGGCCGAGAAGGACATTCGTATTGACGTATTTCATACGCCTAACGGCGGAGCTCCCGCTGCACGCAATTTAGCGCTTGACCACGCGTGCGGTCAGTACGTGTACTTTATGGATGCGGATGACTGGGCAGAGCCGCACATGCTTGAGGACATGGTAGCTTTGGCGGACCAGAATAACGCAGAGCTCATAGTTGCTGGTTTTTATATTGATACGTTTTATGCTAAAAACAGCAATGAACATCTTAGTGAGCTTAAGTCTCGGCCTTCTCGGGTGTATGAAACTCAGGCAGATTTTAGAGCAGACGCCTATAAGCTCTTTGACGAGAATCTGCTGTATACGCCGTGGAACAAACTTTTTTTGCGTGCGCGCATTGAGGAGCTTAACCTGCGTTTTCGCCCTACTTTTTGGGATGACTTCCCCTATGTGTTGGACTTTATTCGTGACGTAAACAAGGTAGTTGTAACAGAAGAAGCCTACTATCACTTTATTCGCTCACGTGCAGAGTCAGAGACCGCTCGTTGGCGTCCTCAAATGTACGAGAAGCGCGAAGAGGAGCACGGCTGGATGCTTGATTTGCTTGAGCACTGGGGCTTGTCACAGGATGCTTCCAGCAAAGAGATGGTCATGCGTCGTTACGTTGAGCGGCTTATTGGCTGCATAGAAAACGTATGCAATCCTGCGGCACAGCTAACGCGCGCACAAAAGATAGCAGCCATTCGTCAGATGATTAGCACACCACAGGCGCAGGAGGCAGTACGTATAGCACGTCCGCGCTCACGGGTTATGCGCACACTCGTCAAGCCCATTGCGAAAAAAAATGCCGTGCAGGCATATCTTGAAGGTTCGTTCATTTCGTTTGTAAAGCGGCGCAATACGCGTATCTTTGCAACGCTTAAGGCTCGTAGGTAGCTATGGCTCGCGTTTTTGTTGTTGAGGATGATGCATCCGTCCGTGAGCAACTTTGTGTGTTGCTCAAAAATGCAGGACACCAGGTTGTGCTGCCAAATAGTTTTGAAAGTATCGTTACTGAAGTGCGTGCTGCTTCGCCCGATATTGTCTTGCTCGATTTAAGTCTTCCAGGCACCGATGGGCAATACGTGTTACGTGAGTTGCGTCAAAAATCTAACGTGCCTGCTATGGTGCTTACCAGCAGAACATCGGAGCTTGATGAGCTTATGAGCATGAGCTTGGGAGCAGATGATTTTCTCGCTAAGCCCTATAACGGGCAAATTTTGTTGGCACATATAGACGCCATCATGCGCCGTACGCAATCTGCAGCTCATAATTCTCGTACGCTCAATTTTGGTGCTATGACATTGGATCTTTCGCGGTCGTTTGTGTCCGTGGGCGAGAAAAGCGTGGAGCTCACAAAGAATGAGTTGCGCATTTTAGAAACATTACTGCAGGGTAAGGGTGCTATTGTATCGCGAGAAAGCATTATGGAAGCACTTTGGAACTCCGATGAGTTTGTGGATGATAATACCTTGACAGTCAATATGAATCGCCTGCGCCGCACGCTTGGCAGAATTGATGCGGGAGATTTGATTGTTACTCACCGTGGCCAAGGCTACTCTATAGCAATGCATTCGTAGGCTATAGAGGTAGTGCCATGTTTTTCTCGTATTGCAAATCCCACATAGTATCGATGGTTTGCTGTTTGTTAGCGGCTGCTATACCTGCAACTTTATCGCGTATTGCGGGCATGAGTTTGGATTTTTGTCTCTTGTGCTTCTTGCTCGTGCTCATGCCGTTGGTAATTGCTGGAACAATACAGTATCTACGTGCCTCACGGTTTTTACGTTCGCTTGAGGGTATTGCCCACAACAAAGATGGCGTTTTAGCAGCACATGCCGTAGTTGATTTGCTGGAAAGACCCGTGTTTTATGAGGGAGAACTTTCTTATGCGGCGCTTCGTAAGATTGCCCTAGAATCGCAGCGCCAAACCGTAGATGCTCAAGCACAAATGAATCAATATCGTGATTACATAGAGACCTGGGTGCATGAGATTAAAACGCCGCTTGCCGCTGCACGACTTATGCTACAAAATGAGCCAACAACCAATGCACACCGCTTGCAAGCAGAACTTTCGCGTACTGAGGAGCTTGCCGAGCAGGCGTTGTATCTGGCGCGTAGCACTTCTGTCGAGAAGGACTATGTTATTCGCCGGACTTCATTAACCAATCTGATAAACACCGCCATTAAATCACGTGCTCACATACTGATTGCCGTAGGTATGCACGTGGATACCTCTGATGTGGTGGAGCAAGACTTGCGGGTAGCTTGTGATTCTAAGTGGCTTGTATTTATTCTCGGTCAGCTCATTGATAATGCCATTCGGTACCGCGTCAATTCGCAGCAGCGTGAAGATCATCAAGCTCCAACCGTGCGTTTCTCGGCACGTGTTCAAAATGCTCATACGGCACATGAGCGTGTAGATTTGCACGTATGGGATAATGGCTGCGGCATTGCGCCAGAGGACCTGAACCGCGTGTTTGATCGGGGCTTTACGGGTCAAAATGGTCGAACACATGCGCGTAGCACAGGTATTGGTTTGTATTTGGTGGCTCAGCTGTGTCATAAAATGGGTCAGACCGTAACCGCTGCCAGCCTGCAGGGCGAGTGGACCGATATATGCATCGGTTTGCCAAACTTACAAAAGTGAAAGCAAAGCGTAAGCTAATTCGATGGCATCATGCGCGGCAACATCCGATGATAGTAGTGTCAGTCAAGCCATGTGGCGCAATCTATTGTTGGAGGACGCTTTATGAATATGAATGTGAGCACTGCCCCAAAAAGTTACACCACTACCCAGCCTGCATTGGTGGTTTCTCAGGTAGAAAAGATCTATGGTGGGTCTGATACTACTACCCGTGCTTTAGCTGGTGTAAATCTTACCGTGCAGCCAGGTGAGATGGTTGCCATCATGGGCCCTTCTGGCTCTGGTAAATCCACACTGCTCAATTGCGTTGCTACTATTGATGCGCCAACGGCAGGCTCCGTTGTTATTGGTGGGCAGGATACCTCATCGCTCTCTCAAAAGCAGTTGGCAGCATTTCGTCGTGAAAGCTTGGGCTTTGTGTTCCAAGATTCAAACCTGTTGGATACGCTTACCGCTCGAGAAAATATTGCCTTGCCACTTTCTATTGGTCGTGTAAATGTAAACCAGATTCAAGAGCGTGTTACTCGCGTTGCTACGATGCTTGGCGTAACGGAAGTATTGGATAAATATCCTCATCAGATGAGTGGCGGCCAGCGCCAGCGAGTTGCCGCTGCGCGCGCTATTGTAACCAATCCCACACTTATCCTGGCAGACGAGCCAACTGGTGCGTTAGACTCCAAAAATGCCCGCATTCTGCTTGAGTGCTTTGAGCGGCTTAATACCACTCAGCAAGCAACGGTACTCATGGTTACCCACGATGAGTATGCAGCTAGCTGGTGCCAGCGCGTCATCTTTATTCGCGATGGCAAACTGTTTACCGAGCTTGTTCGTGGCGATAAATCCCGTCGTGAGTTCTTTGATCGCATCATTGAGGTTGTGGCTGCGATTGGCGGTGACGTAGATGCTCGCTAAGCTTGCGCTTCGTAATGTGCGCCGCTCTGCTCGCGACTATTTGGTGTACTTCTTTACGCTTACCATTGGTGTTGCTGTATTTTATGCCTTTAACACCATTGCAGTACAGGCGGATTTTCTTAAATCTGACGTGCGCGAAATGGTAAAGGCAATCTATGGAATCATCACTGGATTAACGATATTTTTGGCAGCTATTACGGGCTTTTTGATGGTGTATGCGAATAACTTCTTGATGCGTCACCGCAAGAAGGAAATGGGCCTATACCAGGTGCTGGGTATGCCTCGTTCCATGGTTGCTCGTACTATTACCTTGGAAACTCTGTTTGTTGCAATTGCAGCGCTGGCGATAGGGTTTGCTATTGGCGCACTTCTCTCTCAGGTTTTACTGTTTGTAACGGCTGCACTTTTTGCCTCTAAAGTTGAGGAGTTTAAATTTTTCTTCTCGATTCCTGCGTTCCTTACCACATTTATCTGCTTTGCCGTTATCTTTTTTATCATGATGCTTTTTAACTTGCGCTCTTTGCGTAAAGTTCAGCTTGTAGAGCTTATGAGCGCTCAAAAGAAGTCCGAGAAAACCCACGTAAAGAGCTTGTTTTTTTCTAGCGTACTGTTTGTTATTGGCGCGGTGTGCGTGGGTGTTGCCTACTGGCGTCTTATTAAACTCGGTTTTCCTGGATTTGGTGGTTCCGGAACTCAAGTGGACTTTCTTATTACTACAGTGCTTGTGTCGCTTGGCACACTCGTTTTGTTTTATGGTTTAGCAGGTGCTTTAACTGCGCTTGCAAGGCGTTCTAAGAAGTACTATTTTTCCGGATTGCATAGTTTTAGCGTGCGTGAAGTATCCAGTCAAATCAATACCAATGCCATCTCTATGGGATTTGTATCGTTGATTTTGTTTTTGGCTATCACCTCGGTTACCACTGGTATGAGTATTACCAATGCTCTGCAAGCTGCCCAGCGTATAGCATTGCCTTACAGTGCAAGCATTCTTGCCTATGGTGGTCCAAAAGATCGTGCAGCAGACCTTGCTGCCGCTCCTGAGCGTCTTAAGGCAGCTGGCTATGATTTATCAAAGCTGGGCAAGGTATCTACCATGGTGTTGCGCCTGCCTCAAAATTGGGATGCGCAAGGCTTCCAAGCTCCTTCTTTGACCCTTGGTGATTTTTGTAAGACAGCCAATATGAAGTTGCCTCTTGGCTATGAAAATGCAGATGTAACCAGGGCTTCTCTTGAGGTTATAAGCCTCAATGAGTATAACGAGCAACGTAACATGATGAATATGCAGCCTGTTGCTCTGGCGCCTGACGAGTATCTTGTTACGTCCAACATGGAAGTTGTTAACCCAATCTATGCAGCAGCTGTAAAAAATGGACATACCATTGATGTTGCTGGTACTAAACTTAAACCTTCTAGTCTGGGTGCCATTTCTGATAACTCTGCCAACCTCATGAATTTCTCGGTGGCAAGCAATGCTGGCACATTGGTTGTTCCCAACGAGCTGATTGATAACTTTATTCCTCGTAGGTTGGTTATTAATGTGGCATACGCTTCTACCGCTGCTGCAGACATCGCCAAGAATGATGCTGTTCTTAAGCAAATTTCCAACCTCGATGGGCAGGCATTGTCACAGGCTATCTATAACACGCCAGAGTACAGCTCAAACGGTGTTTTGGTACTGTCTCGTACCGAGATGATTGCACAGGGTTTTGGTTTGCGCGGCGTGGTAACCTACCTTGCACTTTACATAGGCTTTGTTTTGATTGTTATTTGTGCTGCAATTTTAGCTATTCAACGCTTGAGCGCAACGTCTGAGTCTGCAGCACGTTTCCGCATTCTGAATGATTTAGGTGCTTCCGAGAAGGACATGCTCAATTCGCTTAAGTTCCAAACAAGCTTGTCTTTTATTGCTCCGTTGCTGGTGGGTTTGGCTCACTCAGTCTGCGCCATGAGCGTGCTTATGGAGATTATCCGTGTCTTGGGCGGAGTTAATATTGCTACTAACTCGTTCCTTATTGTGGGTATTTTTATAGTGGTCTATGGCAGTTACCTTGCTCTTACCTATGGCATGTCTCGCCACATGATTCTGAATGCAACACATGCCAAGCGTCATAGTTTGTAAGAGAGTTGCTACGTGAGTGCTTGTTGCGGTGGTGTTTGTCGTTATGGTATGCGCAAGCGCGTGTGACTAAGGGCTATGTTTCTTAAACGTTCCCCCAACAAAGCAGCTTCTGCCTCATATGGGGTAGAAGCTGCTTGTTTTGTTGTTTATTGAGCAATAATGCAGCTACGGTTATCTGCATGTAGGCAGGTATGAGTAAGAATGGTGCCTCCGAGGTACTTCTCGATAAGCTCGGCGAGCTCAGAGAGCGCTTCTGCCAGTTCTTGAGTGCGTTGAGGGTCTATGCATTCGGTGACGATAAAGGCATTACGGGTTGTATCGGTAATGGCGGTGCGTTGACCATCGCGCCAATTAAAGCAGCGACACACCGCGCCTGCGTCGTCTAAGTACGCCAACTCACCAGGAAGCGTGGGATCTGAGCCTTCTCCCAAAGGATCAAACTCATCCCCGCCATCGGTTACTTTGAGCACAAGATTGCCAACAAAGCAATCCACATCCTCAGCTCCAAATGGCAGAGCATAGCGTAAAGAGAGGGCGTTGTAGATATCTACCAGCGGTGCAATATCGCCTACGGGATTACCTTTGGATGCACGCTTAAGAAGGTTCTCTATAGAGACGCGCGCACCTTTCTTGGTTTTAAACTTCTGATAGGCATCGCGCCAAACAGCAATAACGGCATTCTTGGAAAGCTGAGGTTCTTCTAGCCATTTGTCAGCCGCAAGATTGGCATGAGCAAGCAAGTTGTGTATGGCCTTCTTGTCTTCATTGGTTACTTCATGAGGAGTTTTAAGCCCTGTTGCCACAATAACGCCAAGCTGAGCATGGGGGAAGAGTTGCCAAAATGATTCATCCGCAATGAACTTTTGCATGGTTTTCTCCTTAATGAGATAAAGCTTGCGTGTACTGTGGTGATATGCCATAGCGTGCAGCCGTTTAGGTACATTGCTACCCCTATGCCCGAATAAGAAACACAAGTTGGTCTTTTGTGCACAAACTCATAGTACTATTGGTATACATGTGAGAAAAGATAGGTTTATACAGGAGCAGCTATGTCCATCCCACGTCGTTGCAATGAGCGTGATCGCGCTAAAGTTTTGGAATATATTGCCAAAGACCCCGAGGTGACTACCTTTATTACGGGTGATATTGAGCAGTTTGGCATGAGTGATCCCGTCAGTGTGTTTGCCTGCGTTAATGATGACGGCAGCTGGGATAGTATCGTGCTTAAGTTCTACGCTAATTTTGTATGCTATAGCCAAAATCAGCTGTTTGATGCGTTGAGCATGGCTCAGCTCATTAAAGAAGAAGCAAACGAGATGTTTTACGGCAGCATCAATGGGCCCTATGAAGTAATTTCTGCGCTTGCTCCCTTCTTCGATGACCTTTCAATAACATCTTCCAATCTTGCCCGTCTAACTGCGCTTGCTACCGATAAAATCGCGCCAGCTCCAGATGGCACTATCATCCGTCCGCTTACGGCAGAGGATTATGATGATTTGTTTGCGCTTCTGGGCAGTACCGATGAGTATCATGAGTTGTATCGCGATGCCCGTTCGGTTGCAATGGCAAAGCAACAAAAAGCAGCAGATGCAGCCCATGGATGCCTTACCTATGGAGCATTCTACGAGGGCAAGCTTGTCTCGACAGCTTCTACCAGCGCCAATAATTCTCAATCATCCATGATTGTTGGCGTGTGCACTCGTAAAGATATGCGTAATTACGGCTTAGCGACGGCCGTAGTAGCACAGGTGTGTGCAGATGAATTGGCGGCAGGTAAGAAGTTTTTGACGTTGTTTTATGATAATCCCACGGCAGGCCACATTTACAAGCGCATGGGCTTTGAAGAGGTGGCACAATACGCTATGTTGCGTTAAGTGAAGCTCTCTATAGGTGAGGCCCGCCTGACGCGCATAAAAGTATTGGCTTAACGTATCACAAGTATATGAGTGGGCAATGGCAAAGATTAAAGCTGCATTTTTTGACGTAGATGGTACGCTGTTTTCCTTTAAAGAACATGCAGAGCCTGAGTCTACGCGTGAAGCTGTGCGTAAGTTACGCGCAGCAGGTATTATGCCTATTTTGGCAACGGGTCGTCCGACCTATCAATTTGATGGTCTGGATCTTAATCCCTTTGAGACGTTTATTACGCTTAATGGTCAACTCTGTTTTTCGCCTGCTGGTGTATATCGCAATGTAACGATAAGCTCTGAAGATGTGCGCATTATTGTGGAGCGTTCTTGCGCTGGCTTACATCCCACGCTGTTCATGGAGCGTGAGAGATTTTATACCTCTGAGCACACCGACCGTGTCGGTGCGGTGGAAGAGCTGGTGGGAATTAAGTTTCCTACTGGTGAGGCTAGCTGGGCGTTAGGCAACGATATTTATCAGTTCAATATTTACCAAGATCCATCGCGTGATCAGGAGATTTTGGATTGTACTTCCAGTGTTACTATCACGCGGTGGACAGACTTATTTGCCGACGTGTTTCCTAAAGGAGGCGGCAAAGCATCGGCTGTGTCTGAGACACTGGAGCATTTGGGCATTACGCCTGAAGAGGCTATTGCGTTTGGTGACGGCGGTAATGATATATCCATGTTTGATCTGGTAGGAACTGCTGTGGCAATGGGCAACGCGTCTGATGAGGTAAAGGCTGCTGCAAATGTGGTAACTGATGACGTTGACCATGATGGCATCTATAATGCCTGCGTTCAACTTGGTCTTATCGACGTATAGCGGGGTTTCATGGTTATCTTGGGAGCACTCGTTAATGGCATTGCTGCTATTGTAGGCGGTATGCTGGGCATGCTGTTGGGTACAAAGCTCAGGCAGGATATGGGCGATTTTCTCATGGTGGGCATGGGACTATGTGTTGTTCTGGCTGGCGTGCAAGGCATGGCTTCCGGCGGCTCTGTGTTGCTGGTGACGCTTGCTATTATGCTGGGTGGTGGTATGGGCCATCTCATTAACTTAGATGGCATCATTCATCATTTTGGTGACCGCATTCAAGACCGCTTGCACGCTTTTACCGAGGGTAACCCTGCGTTTGCTAATATCTCTGCTGGTTTTGTTAACGCAACATTGGTTGTTTGCATTGGCTCAATGGCTATTGTGGGTTCACTGCAAAGCGGGTTAACGCTCAATCACTCCACGCTGTTTGCTAAGTCACTCATGGATTTGGTTATTAACATGCTATTGGCCACTACCATGGGCGCTGGCGTCATGCTTTCTGGCATTGTGGTCTTTGTTTATGAGGCGTTACTGAGTTTGGGAGCAAGTGGTATTGCTCCCTATTTAACGCAAGCAGTTATTACGCACATGTTGGCTACGGGCTCCTTGCTTTTGTTTGCTGTAGGTCTTAACCTGGCGAAGATTACCAATATTAAAGTGGCTAATTTCCTTCCGGCCTGCTTTTTGCCTATTGTATTGGTGCCGTTGCTCACTGCATGTGGATTGATGTAGTGTCCATAAGAGGAATAACAGTCAAATCAAGTTTAGAGGCATTAAGTAAAGCCTTGCTGCCAAAAACACAGATGCCACGCCGCGTTTGCAAGTTGGCAAGCGCGCTACCGCGCTTACGAATCTGGTCAACCGTGGCATGAAGTGCCTCCTCACGACGGAGTAAGCGTGTCTGAGGGTCTTGCCCGTTCAAGCGCATAAGGTCTTGTCTGCGGGCCAGAGCGCGAGGTTTAGTAGGAGCATCAAAACTAGAGACTGTGCTTACTACATAGCCGGTAAACTCATCATCACTAGGGTTCCAGTTGTTGAGCCATTCAGCAGTCTGTTCAAAGCGCTGGATTGTGGCGTCCACATTAGGGTCACGATACGAGTAGAAGCGTGCAATGCCTGTATCAGTAGTGCCAAAACCACAGCCATAAGCACCACCACGTACCCGTACCTCATTCCACAGGTAATCGAGTGAAATTGCGCGGCTGGCAACGTTCCAGATGCCATCAGAGGCACAGTTATCCGCCTGGCCGTCCATACCTTCAACTACAAATACCACGTTACCAGGAACAATAAAGGCTTCGTTCTTGATGGTTGGTTCGGGAATACATAGCTTAGGCGTAGTATTAACACTCGCGTTTGAGCCGGGGTTATCGTTGCTGCAGGCAGAGCTGAGAGCAAGGTCGCCAGCAGTCTTCCACCAAAGATCTAGTTCCTCGTCGGAGCCAGTAAAACTTAGCTCCATGTTGCCAGCAGAAAACACTTCGCAAGAAACGCGTTCAAGAATGGTAATGAGTTCGTCTGCGCGCTCATCAAAATGGTCGATAAGATCACAGAGGAAGAGATAAAAATCAACACCACTGAGTTTCTCGGCAACCAATGCGGTTTTACGGAAATAGGACAGCATTCGATTGATGGCACAAGAATGGCCTGCGCCAATAAAGGCTTGTTCCATGCTAATGCGACGCTGCTGAAGGGCGTTGAGGATACGTGGTTTGTCGTTAAATTGGGTGGAAGACCAGATTTCTATGGGAATGCATGCGGCGTAGGGGAGTTGTTGGCTCAGAGAAGCCGTGCTTACAACAAGCTTGGGATGGGCAGCGTTTGCGTCATTTACCATGCCGGTAGTTTCTACGAAGAATGAAAGCCTGCCTAAGTTGGTTTCTATGAGGGTGTCGAGTTCGGCGGCACTGTGCTCAGTGGTATCTAGCTTGCCCAATAGGTCTGTAAGGATGGTTACATAGGGAAGGTCATCCCATGCAATATTGTGCAGGTCAAAATAGCTGTAGATGTAGTTAATGTGCTTGGTGGGTACCTCATGTACATAGCTGGGGGCACCATAGTTGTCCACACGATGCATGCCAGGGTCTGGTATAGCAGCACCAATATCATCCACGCCAAGCATAGGTAGGCTCGCTAACGCTTCAGGACTGTCTGGCGCATCTTGCTCTGCACGCAACGCGTCTGCTTCGTAAGAGATGTGGGCAAGCTGCTCATTGGTGAGTGTAGCTGCGTAGTCTGCTAATTCTTTGGCTTCTGCATCTGCATCGCCCTTCTCGGTAGGAATGAGTTCAACCTGGGCAGAATGGACAGAAGAACAAATGAGCTCGTCCAGCAGGGTCTCGTACCACGTGGTTTCCAGTGCCTTATGAAGGAAGGCAAGCGCATCTTCGTAATGCAGATAGCTGGTGGGATCATTAGCATCATAAAGCCAACTGTTGAGGGACTGCATTGCTAAAGCAACTCCGTCAGGATAGTAGCCCCATTCACTTTCTCGTAGGTTAAACTCTGTCTGCGCCAAGGAGGCACGCATAAGCTGCCTGCCAATGCCCGTGTTGACAAGATTGCGGCAGGTGGAGCATACCAGTTCACGGAAGGTGTCTGCCACACCTGGCTTGGCGCCTTTGAGCTCAATGAGGATAAAGGGCTGGGCTACACTGTCCATAAGATAGCTCACCACGTCATTACCAAGATGCGCATCAAGGATTGCGCGCTTGAGTGGCGCTTCATTGGAGCCCATGAGTGCATCCATGAGGATGTCTGCACCGAGCACACGCGTGCGATCTTTTGCGCCACCAATAACAAATCCTAGTGCGACGCTGGCGTTGTCTGGTGTGGTTGCCATAGATATGCGTGCGGGAGCTGCTACGATGGGTTGCTGCAGGGGCAATTCGTTAGGCGCGCCAGCAGTACGTGTGGGTGCCGCACAGTAACGTTTATCCAAAAATGCAAGCGTACGCTTGATGTCTAAGTTACCGTAAAGCACTGTGTAGCTGTTGGGGAGTGAATAATGGCGTGCATGAGTATCGATAAACTCGTCGTAAGACAGCTGGGGAATAGCCCGAGGATTGCCGCCAGACTCAAAACGATAAGGTGTGTTGGGGAAAAGCTGACGATTGAGCTCGCCCAAGATGATTTCTTCAGGGTCAGAAAGAGCGCCCTTCATCTCGTTAAAGACGACGCCATTATATATAAGGGTCTTGCCGTCTTCTGCAAGTTCGTAGTGCCAGCCCTCCTGCTCTAAAATGCGTGGACGCTGGTAGATAGCAGGATGCAAGACAGCGTCAATATATACATCCATGAGATTAAAGAGGTCTTGCTCATTAGTGGATGCTACGGGGTACATGGTTTTATCGGGAAAGGTCATGGCGTTAAGAAATGTCTGCATAGAGGTCTTAAGCAGATTGGTAAATGGTTCCTTTACGGGGAACTTGTCTGAACCACACAGTACTGAGTGCTCCAAAATATGGAAGACACCCGTGTCATTTGCTGGTGGAGTTTTGAATGCAATACTAAACGCTTTGTTGTTGTCTGCGGTTGCCAGCCACAGGGTGCGGGCGCCCGTAGGATTATGGCGCATAATATAGGCACCACCTGCGATTTCTTCAATTTTCTCAAAGCGTTCAACGGTAAAGTTGGCAATGGTTGTGCCGTTTGCAAGTTCAGGGAATTGGGTTGTATAGTCTTGATTTGCGGCTGCATCAACTGACGTATGTAAAAGTGTGTTGGTATCCATGCGGTCCTTTCATACGTGGCAAAGATATGCCACGTGCGTGTTTGAGCACGTTGACGCTTATTTTTGTCTGGCTAGATGGTACCCTCTTTTGGGTATTAAAATCATTCCATTGGACTGGTGATAGTGTGACCAACAAGCTACCACAAGATTATATAGATGCACACGCTGCTCATACACCCAATGAGACGGGCGTGCAGCACAGAGCTTCTGAGGCCTCTGCCGCGCCTGAGGCTCTTGAGACTGCTCAGGCTGTCGAGAAAAGCCTTGATGACAGTGAAGTAAAACTCGAATCTGGCAAGACGGTAGAAAAGCGTCTGTTACGAGGCGTTCTTATTTCACTTGCGGGTGGTGCTTGTTGGGGAATTAACGGTACCTTTGTAAAGATTTTGCTTGAGACATACAACATCCCTGAGCTGTGGCTTGTGTGCGTGCGTGAGCTGTTTGCCAGCGTGTTGTTTTTGGTCACTGCTTATTGTATTAACCGTAGTGGCTTGACGGGCATTCTTAAAAATAAGAAAGACATGCTTAATCTTGCATGGATTTCTGTTGTGTCCATTTTGATGTCTAACATTTCGTATGTCATGACTATTAGTTACACCAACTCAGCTACTGCTACCGTGTTGCAGATTTTAAGCGTTGTGCTGGTGCTTTTTTATGTGTGCGTGCATAATAGGCGTCGTCCACGTGGTCGTGAGCTTGTGGGCATTATGCTGGCAATTGGTGGTACCTACTTATTGGCAACAGGAGGCAACCCCTCCGAGCTTAATGTGCCTGTTTTAGGACTAGTATGGGGTGGCATCTGTGCACTTTCCGCTGCTGCCCTTGCAATTCTTCCCAATGATCTTCTTAATAAGTGGGGAAGCTTTGTGGTCAACGGGTATGCCATGCTTATTTCTGGTCTGATGCTTGCGGTGTACGTGCAACCATGGAACTACATTCCCGCTATTGATGCAGTTGGCTGGACCTTAATTGTTTTTGCAGTTGTTGTGGGCACCTATGGTGCGTATGCCTTGTTCTTGCAGGGGCTACATGAAGTGGGAGCGGTGCGTGCCAGTATGCTTACTACTTCCGAGCCTTTAGTTGCTATGCTTTCGTCCGTCTTATTGATGGGCACAACCTTCTCTATTACTGATCTTATAGCCTTTGCCATGATTATTGTGATGGTGTATTTGACGGCGTAGGTTGTGTCTTGTGAGCTGCGCTTGTTGCTTGTGTGAACATTGTCCATAAGCCGTCTATGGGCCCACGTGACTGCATAACGCTCAAATTAGGCAGTTATGGGGGTGTTTATGCTCAAATCTGCAATGAATACCCCCATAACTCAAAGATTTTGCTATAATTTCCTTATGTAAGAAGTAGATAAGGAGCCTGAGCATGAAACTTTTTAAGCGCGAAGATTACCTTAAAAGGATTCGTGGCTTTTATCATGATGATGGCATGATTAAGGTTCTTACGGGAGTCCGTCGTTGCGGCAAATCATGTCTTATGCAAACCATTGTTCAGGAGTTGCGTGCATCGGGCATACAAGATGACCATATTGCGTATTTTGATCTTGATGCATACGGATTTCGCAAGGTAACAAGCCCAGATAATCTAGAGAAGCTCATTGAGCCGTATTTGCAACTTGATGGCATGAAGTATCTCTTTATTGACGAGATTCAAAATGTCAATAATTTTGAGGAGGTCATAAATGAGTTTCGTAACGAAGGTGGGTTTTCCATTTTTATTACGGGCTCTAATTCTTATCTTTTATCCGGTGAACTTGCAACAAAATTGACGGGCCGCTATATAGACTTTGAAATCCAAACCCTGAGCTTCAAAGAGTTTTGTGACATGAAACGCTTTTTGGGCCAGAGTGTAAACACGAATGTTGCGTTTGAGCTCGATGATTACATTATGTGTGGTGGGTTTCCTAAAGCTTTGGATTATCTCACTATGGAGGATAAGCGAGTCTATACTCGCGCGCTTATACAAGAGATTTTTGAGAAGGATATTCGCAGCAGGGTTAAGGTGAAGAACTTCCTAACTTTTACGCAAGTTCGTGATTACTTGATAAACAATTTTGGCGCTACTACGTCAATTAATAACATAGTGCGTGCTTTGAAGACTCAACAAAACATTGTGGTGAAGCGAGAGACCGTTGCCCGCTATATACAAATTCTTGAGGACGCAAAAATTATTACCAAATGCTCGCGTTTTGATGTCAAATCAAAGAAGGTTTTGCGTGGTGAGCAAAAGTATTACCTATCTGATTTAAGTTTTTACTTTGCTCTTAATACAGATAATCGCATTAACTACGGTCCTGTGCTGGAAAACATTGTGTATAGCTATGCAAAAAGCAAGGGGTATAGCATCAGTGTAGGCAAGATTGGTACGTTTGAATGTGATTTTATCCTGCGTGATAGTCAGATGGCGTATGCATACGTTCAGGTGGCAATGACCATTATGAATGACCTTGCAACAGAAGATAGAGAATATCGTCCGTTTGAGATTAGTAGGGACAATTACCCTAAGTACCTGCTCACACGTAACGACCCTATTCAAAAGCGCAACGGGGTTATACATGCAAACATTCCAGAGTTTATGCTTGAGGATGGGTTGTTTAACTAGGTGCATCTATTGAGCTGGCTTGGGTTTAAGCTCTTATATACTGTTAAAAATTAGGTAGTTATGGGGGTATATATGCTCAAATCTGCAATGAATACCCCCATAACTCAAGCATTTATTTAACAACCAAAATGTCGCAGGGGGCAGCGCGTAGCAAGAAGGTAGAGATGGATCCCAACAGCGCATATTTAATGGGAGACAAACCACGCGCACCACAAATAACTATGTCAGGCTCAATGTGGTCAAGCAGCTCTTCCTTAAGTGTTTCACGTACGCGACCATACTTTACAACAACTTCAACGCCGTTCACATCAGGGTCTTGTTGTGCTGCCTCGACGGTTTTCTCTATAGACTTGCGGAAGAGGGCTTCAAGCTTAGGAATGAGGTCAACAGGATAGGTACCTGCGGTTTCTAGCGCGGTAGAATCCATAACGTGGCCAATGTATAGCTTGGCATGATTGTTTTTTGCTACAGCAATGGCACGGTCCAGTACGGCATCCTGTTCCTCGGTACCATCCAGTGCAACAAAAACTTTTTTATAGCCTAGATTCTCATAGCGTGCCATAATGCCTCCTCCATCCGTGGAGTTGTTGTTATAGATATCCTACCCCTGTTGCGCTGTTGGTATTTAGGATTTTTGTTAGTGGTTACACAAGCGACCTTTACGGGTGGCTTTGCGCGTAACATGGAAAAGAAAAGAGTCAAAGGCGGCAGGCTGGTACCTGCATAATGTCTCATCAAGGAGAGAAGTTCGTGGATCTGCTTATAGAAATTCTTAAATCCATTCTGTTTGGCATTGTGGAAGGTATTACCGAGTGGCTGCCTGTTTCATCCACAGGTCATATGTTGCTGTTGGGTCAGTTTGTAAAACTCAATGTAAGCAAGGATTTTTGGGACATGTTTTTGGTGGTCATCCAGCTGGGTGCCATCCTTGCGGTTGTAATCTTGTTCTTTAGCAAGCTAAATCCTTTATCGCGCTCTAAAGATGCTGCCGAGCGCGGCAACACTTGGAAGCTCTGGGCAAAGATTGTTGTTGCTTGTGTTCCTGCTGCTGCTATTGGTATTCCTTTGGACAATTGGATGGAAGACCATCTTGGCAGCCCCTTTGTTATAGCAGGTGCTTTGATTGTGTATGGCATTGCGTTTATTGTTATCGAGAAACGCCGAGAAGTTCGTGCACAATCATTGCTTGCGCAGGGTGAAGGAGCTGTTGCAGCAGCTCTTGCGGGCATGGGAAGTAAGGCGGGGTCTGCAACTCCCAAACACATGGCAACCCCTCCTGTATCTGAGTTGAGCGTGTCTGAGTTGGCAGATACGGACGCAAAGATTACTGACGTGTTCCAGATGACCTGGCCTGTAGCGTTGGGCATTGGTGCCTTTCAGGTGCTCTCTATGATTCCTGGCACGTCTCGGTCTGGCTCTACTATTATTGGCGGCTTGCTGTTAGGTTGTTCTCGTGCGGTAGCTGCAGAGTTTACCTTCTTTTTGGCAATTCCCGTTATGTTTGGTGCAAGCCTGTTGCGTTTGGTGAAGTTCTTCCTTAAAGGTAACGCATTTACCAACCCTGAGCTTATGATTTTGGGTGCTGGTTGTTTGGTAGCGTTTGTACTCTCTTTACTTACCGTACGTTTTCTTATGAGCTTTGTAAAACGCCATGACTTCCAGCCTTTTGGTGTGTATCGCATTGTGCTGGGCATTGCGGTTATAGCGTACTTTGTCCTAGCATAAGCGTGCTAAGAGGTTGCGATGATTCGTATTTTATTTGTTTGTCATGGCAATATTTGCAGATCAACCATGGCACAGTATGTCCTGCAGGATTTGGTAGAAAAGGCTGGTTTGGCTAATCAGTTCTTTATTGATTCTGCTGCTACTTCTACAGAAGAGTTAGGCAATCCCGTTGACCCTCGCACGCGTTACCAGCTGGAACAGAAAGGCATTGCGTGCGGTAACCACCATGCACGCCAAATGGCGAAGGCAGATTATGCAAACTTTGACTACCTTATTGGCATGGATTCCAATAATCAACGCAACATGATGCGTTTGCTGGGGTCAGACCCAGACAATAAGGTTTCTTTACTGCTCGCATGGACGGGTTCTTGCCGCACCATTGCAGACCCCTGGTATGCAGGGGATTTTGCAATCACGTTTGATGCTGTGCTTGAAGGCTGCACTGCACTTCTGGCGAGGTTGTCAGCTCAAATACATGAGTGAGGCAGGTTGCGTTAGCGCTGTTAGCTCTGTCAGTTACACCAACCAGCTGGGGAGCTCAAGGCTGATGGTTTGTGCAGCGCCGCGAGCAATCCTATAGCTAACTACGTTTATAAGTTCATAGGTTTTCTCGACAGGTTTAAGGATAAGGGCATGACCTTCAAGTCCTGCAGCATGAGCGGGCAGAGCAAGCAAAACTTGGTTGAGTTTGGTGCTGTAGACCGGAGCAATGAGTCGATAGCTGCGTTTTGCCCTCATGAAGGTGGCAGCGCAGGCATCAAGAAAGTCCTGCTTTGACAGCGTGTTTACAACAGTACCGGGCAGGATGCTTGCAAGTTGTTTGGTCGGGATGGTAAGTGAGGCATCTTGTGCAATACAAAGTACCTGCGCACTGAGGTCAAAATTGGGAGCTTTGGGCACCTGTGGGAGAGCGGAAAACTTTTCTCCTAAACCAGGTGTTTGAGTTGTGCTAAAGCCAGCAAACTGCCAAGGGGTTGTTTGTGTAGAGGGCGTAAAACACAGATAAATATCCTCATTATAGGGCGTGAGAAGCCCCGTATTATAGGCAGCAAAGTCGTTTGTGAGAGACTGAACGAGTGCATTGTCTTGCTGTGCTCGATAAAATACAGCGCTTAGATATGAGCAAAGTTCAGCAGAGAAGAACGATGTAGTGGGAGCAAAATCTTTAAGTGCTACAGTTACGTTTTCCCAGCTACCCATCAGCGCAAACTGTGCTAGTTCATCGAGAGCACTTGCTTGTGGCTGTGCCGAGATTTGTGCGGCACAAAGATCGTCGGAAGCACAATATGGTGCTGAAGCCGTGTTGGTTGTGGGCTTATTGGAATGGGTGATATTTACAACTTTCCATGATTTACCAGGGGCAAATGTCTTGCTTTTTTGAATGGTAACAGTAGGATTACCAGAGGCCATCAGCGCAAAAGAAACACTGCTGCGAGTCCCGGTAAGAGCGCCAGTAGAGCGTGCATAATTCCAACTGCTTTGCAGCAGCTCAAGAGCATCAGTATTGGCAGGTACAAGCTCATAGATTTTTTGGAGCATATCATTAGGACAGACAACATCAGTGGTGAAATGCTGCGGCAAGGTGGACTGTAATACCACAGGAATATATGCTTCTACCTGCGAGGGAGCTGCAAAAGTCTGAGCAGGGACGGCAGGTTCACCGGTGTGCTGCTGAGGTGTATGAGTAATGTTTAGAGAAATCTGGGGCAGAGGCGTGAAGAGTGGCTCTTGTGGGACAAGATGAGGCTCGGGTGTTATGTCGGACTCGGGAGCAAGTTCAGGCTCGGTCTCAGTCTTGGTCTCAGGTTCAGACATGAGCTCGACTTTTGCTTCAGGCTCAGGCGTAACTTCAGAAGCAGGTTCGAGCTTAAGTGCGGGTTCAGGTACAGGAGTAGGCTCAGCTTCAGATACGGACTCAGGAGCGGACTCAGACACAGCCTCAGGAACAGGCATTTCCTTGTGATAGGGTTTTTGCGGGCGTAAGGCTTTTGTGCCACGCTTACGTTTCCACGGTTTGCCTTTTGCGGCAGCTTTGTCAGCGGTGCTAGGTTCGTCGATTTTATCGAGAACAGCATCAAAGTCTTCGTGAGGCATGATAGTTACAAAGACGCGACCCTTTTTAAAAACGGTTAGTTTTATAAACTCGGGAAGTGCCTCCATGAGCGTAGTGGTATCTGCGCAATCCAAGTCCGCTGGAACAATACCGTCAGCCAGAAGCGTGGCTTCAACATCTGATAGGGGAGTTTGCCTATTGCAACCCAGCTCTTGTTTAAGGAGTTTGTACAGGTAAAGAGCGTTATTTGTAGAAATAGTAGCCATGAATGACCTTTCGTATAATTCCAATCGCTTTAAGCATAAAGGACATTGACGGGCAGCGTGCCCACTTTTAAATAATTATCACTGCCTCGTTGCTTGACAGCTATCTCTATGAGGAATACGATTGTTCATGAATATATGAGCAATTATTCATATATAGAGAAGAACGGGGATGCAGATGTCTTGCTCTTGCCATACTGACCATCACAACCACAATGCAAATACTCAGGTCCAGCACACTCATGAGGGTGGGCGTCATCAGGCATGTTGCAACCATACTCACCATCATGATCATGAGGATGCTTGCGGCTGTGGCTGCGGGCATACTCACGCGCATGGCACAGAAGAAGGGAGTAACGTTCCATGCATCCTTGCTTCGGCACTTTTGTTAGCAGCTGCTTATGTGCTTACTAAATTGGTAGAGCTTCCCCTTGTAGTGCAGTTATTGGCATACCTGCCAGCATATTTGGTTGCTGGATATGATGTGCTGCGCGAGGCAGGGGAGTCTATCATCGAGCGCAAGCCTTTTAATGAGTCTCTTCTTATGGCCATCGCAACCCTTGGCGCAATGTGCATAGGGTTTATTCCGGGTGGTGCTCCAGAGTTTGCAGAAGCTGTTTTTGTTATGCTGTTCTTCCAGGTAGGAGAGGCATTTGAAGATGCAGCTCAGGGTAAGAGCCGAGATGCGGTGTCTGCGCTGGTAGACATTAGGCCCGATGTGGCAAACCTGTTAGTAGATGGAGAAGTGCATGAAGTGTCTCCTGCACAGGTACACCCTGGCGACATTCTTGTGGTCCGACCCGGTGAGCGCGTGGCACTCGATGGTGTTGTAGTAGATGGCACATCCAATTTGGATACCGTAGCGCTTACTGGTGAGTCTGTACCACGTAGCGTTGTGGCAGGAGACAGCGTGCTGTCTGGTTGCGTTAATCTAAATGGCGTTTTGCAGATTCGCGTAACCAAAGAGTTTGGTGAGTCTACTGCTTCTCGCATCCTTGATTTGGTAGAAAACGCTTCCAAGGGTAAATCTACTTCCGAACGTTTTATTACACGCTTTGCTCGCGTGTATACCCCTATTGTGGTGGCTGCTGCGCTGGTAGTTGCTGTTGTGCCCCCTGCGCTGTCAGGAGATTTTGGTGCAAACTTTACCCCTTGGCTGTTGCGCGCTTTAACGTTTCTTATTGTGTCATGCCCCTGTGCACTGGTTGTCTCGGTACCGTTATCCTTCTTTGGCGGTATTGGTGCAGCATCTAAAAAAGGCGTGCTTATCAAAGGGTCTAATTATCTTGAAGCCTTGGCTCATGCGGATACTATCGTCTTTGATAAGACGGGTACGCTTACCCGTGGCGTATTTAAGGTGCGCGTTGTCCATCCAGAAAACATTAGTCCTGATGAACTGCTCCATCTTGCTGCTCACGTAGAACGGCATTCCACACACCCCATTGCCGCTGCCTTGCGCGAAGCCTACCCCAATGAGCAAGATGCTTGCATTATTTCTCATACCCAGGAGCGTGCCGGAGAGGGCATTATTGCACAGGTTAACGAGAAAACCGTAGCGGTTGGTAACAATAAACTTATGGATGACATAGGTGCTCACTGGCATGAGTGCAGCCTTGGCGGAACTACTATCCATGTAGCAATTGACGGCATATACGCCGGTCATCTTGTAATTTCTGATGAGGTAAAGCCTCATGCTGCACAGGATATAGCATCGTTGCGCAAGCTAGGCGTGCATAAGACAGTTATGCTTTCTGGTGATCGTGAAGAGGTTGCTGCAGCTGTGGCTCAAGATCTTGGTTTGGACGAGTATCGAGCTAACCTGTTGCCTGATCAAAAGGTTGCCAAAGTAGAGGAGTTTCTTACCGCTATACCTGCCGAGAAAACACTTGTCTTTGTAGGCGATGGCATAAATGATGCACCTGTTTTAGCTCGCGCTGATGTGGGTATTGCTATGGGCGCCATGGGTTCTGATGCCGCAATTGAAGCAGCTGACATTGTGCTTATGGACGATAGTTTGAATAGCATTGCGGATGCTATAACACTGTCTAGACGTACAGTGAGCATTGCTCGCCAAAATATTGTCTTTGCCATTGGTGTTAAGCTGCTTATTCTTGCTTTAGCCGCGCTTGGACTGGCTCCTATTTGGCTTGCCGTCTTTGGTGACGTGGGCGTTATGGTGTTGTGTGTGCTTAACGCCTCAAGGACCTTGCAGGTTAAGTAAGCTATAGTGCCGTGTAGTATGGTGCTGTATAGAGCAATTTTAACGCTTGGTCAAAAAATATAACCATTCACCGAGGTTTACTTTTTAGTGAGCTGAGCATAGCAAACAATAATAACTAAGTTATTGTTGCGAGTTATAGGCTGTGATGTCAGGAAACACATGAGTACTCTACTTTCTATAGCCAAAAAAGTGTCCTCAGTCATAATAGCTTTATTGGTGCTCGCTCTCATTTTCTTTGTTGTAGAGCGTGCTAGTGTAGCATTTTTGTATATACAAGGTCCCAGTGAGGCGGCTGTGCACGAGGAAGCGAGTAACTTTTTTCGGGACGATCCTTTTACTCTTGCATATGTGGACAAAGATAAAAACAGCACTGTTCGATACCATTTTGTGGCAAAAAGTAAACGTGGAATTATTCTAGGACGTCGGGTTGTTGTTTGTGAGTTTCGATGGTTTGCGGCCTTTAGTGCTGGAGATAAGGATGGCGGCATGCGCATACCTTTTATGCCTCCTATCCTTTTTGATGTGAGGCCTGCGGGCTGGTATTACGACTCGATAGAACCCACCCTCAGCTCTATAGATAGATTCATGGATGATATTAGACGGGCGCCAAATGCAAGTGGGTCATATGAGGCTTACATTTTATTGAGATAAACGGAGAGAACAATAATAGAGATGACCACAAATATATAAGAGCAAAACCGCAAAGAGAATATGGGGTGGTACTTCAGTTTCGCTTGTTTTTAGAGCGAGTTTTAGAGCGAAATTGCCTATTGCGTAGATTAGTAACTGTACCCTCCATGCCATGGGGGATATAGGTAAGTTCAGATAAGTCCT